>JBFMAE010000176.1:0-3939 GCA_040756085.1 Thermodesulfobacteriota bacterium
AACATTTGAAATTCGGAATTGTTTCGCCTGCCTGCCGCAGGCAGGGATTTCGATATTCGGATTTCAAAATTAATTCTTAGACTCAAAAGGAGGTTTCTTATGCGAAAATTATTATTGATCTTAATCATGGTTACATTTGCTGTTTGGGGAATGACGGCCTGTAAACCTGGTCTTCTTCCAACCGAAGATGCAGGGAAGCCAAAGGTCACACTGGAACGGGTTGAGGTCCAGAGTTACTTCCCATGGGCAAAACTGCCTGCCCGTACCCCAATGATTTTGGGTTTTGTTTTTAACATCGAAAATCCAAGTGGTTACAACATCAAGTTAGAAAATTTCAAATTTGCGATTTCTTTCGAGGCTGCACCTGGTAAGGATATTGAAATTGCCATCCCAACCTATTATGACCAGACCTATTTTCCACCCAACACGAAGAACCAATATAGAGTTGTCAGTGTGATGGATTCAATGACGATGAAATTAACTCTATTAGTTGCTCAGGCACCAAAGATTAAGGCCCTGAACCTTAAACCTGATGATGTCATCGAGAACTGGTATGCAAAGATCGGAGACTTTGGTTTTGGAATTAAAGTAGGAGAAGGGCAGGCAACCTTCTCAACGGAGAAAGGAGATATTATCGTCGCCTTTGAAGGAAAATTCCCTAAGAAATAATGAAGCCTGATTAACTCCTAACCAAATCCCCCCCTTCCCCCCCTTTGCTAAAGTGGGGGAAGGGGGGATTATTATTAAAGGAGCCTTCCCATGCCAAAATCAGATCCCATGGATCGCACTTCGGGCTTCCTTAAAAAGAATCTGGAGACCCTGCCTCATAAAAAACGGATCGAATACCTTAATCGTAAACTTCGAGGCATCGTACAATATACTTATAAGAATTCCATTGCGATTAAGAATAAATTCGATTCCGTTGGCCTGAAACCAAAAGACATCCAGACCATTAAGGATTTAGAAAAAATTCCCATCACCAAAAAGGCTGACTTGGTAGAACTACAGAAGAAAAACCCTCCCTTCGGTGGATTCGAAGGAATCCCGATTTCAGAGATGAGGAGGATTTTTATTTCACCGGGGCCCATTTATGAACCCGGTGAAATGGATTATATGGAACTGGGTTGGGCCCAGGGGATGTATGCGGGAGGGTTTCGCCCCGGAGACATTGCCATTAACACTTTTAGTTATCATATGGTTCCCTTCGCATTACATATGGTGGATAACTCCCTCCATCGGATCGAATGTGTCTCAGTTCCCACGGGCGTAGGGAATACAGAACAACAGGTCCAAATTCTAAAAAATTTAAAAGCCAATGGATTCTGCGGAACCCCCAGTTTCCTTCTCAACATTGCTGAAAAGGCAGAGGAGATGGGATTCGATTTAAAAAAAGACCTGAACCTCAAGGTCGGTTTTGTTGCTGCAGAGATGCTCCCTGAATCCCTCCGATCTAAATTGGAAGAGAAGTTTGGGATGATCATCCGTCAAAGTTATGGAACAGCGGACATCGGCTGTCTGGGTTATGAATGCCTGGAGAAGAATGGAATGCATATCCCGGATGACAAAATTGTGGAGATCGTAGACCCTGAGACAGGCAAACAATTAGGACCTGGAAAAACAGGCGAGATTGTCGCCACCACTTTCAATAAGGTTTATCCCTTAATTCGATTCGGAACAGGGGACCTTTCCATCCTGACCGAAACCCCCTGCCCTTGCGGTAGAACCTCCCCTCGATTGATAAAGATTCTTGGAAGAGTGGATCAGGTGACCAAGGTCAGGGGCCTCTTTGTCCATCCCGGCCAAGCGGATGAAGTGGCCTCCAAGCACCCAGAGATTGCAAAATATCAGGTGATGGTTACCAGGCAGGAACACAAGGATGAGATGACCTTCCGAATTGAACTCAAAGAAGAAATTTCCCAACCTGAAAGATTAAAAGAGGAGATCGAAAAGTCCATCCGGGATGTGATGAAAATAAGGGGGGATGTCCAATTCGTCTCTAAGGGAACGATCCCAGAGGGAGCAAAGAAGATCGAAGACCAACGGACATGGGACTAAATAGTTCGGAGTTCGAAGTTGGGAGTTCGGAGTTCAGAGTTAGAAATTAAAGAAAAAAGTTATCTATTAATACAGAGGAGCGAAGCAATCCCAGCAAATATGAGATTGCTTCACTATGGCTCGCAATGACAATGCATAAGAATTAAATGCATTTGTATTAGTAAAGTTAGGCTCTACGCTCCATGCTCTATGCCTATAGTTGGGGCTGGACGAACCTTTGCAAATATGATAAGGTAAATATAAAAATGGAAAGGAGAGGAATTTATGAAAATTCATTATAAGGGATTTATGAGGGAAAGGATCCAGAAAAATCCGGTGACCATTAGTCCTGATGCCTCCTTCTATGAGGCAAGAAACCTTATTCATGAGAAGGGTGTCCGACATCTGCCAGTAGTGGATAAAGATAACAAATTGGCTGGAATCGTCACAGACCGCGATATTCGAGAAGCAGCCCCTTCCGATGCAACGCTGCTCAGTGTCCAGGAACTCAATTACCTTTTGGGAAAACTGAAAGTTTCGAGCTTTATGACGCCAAAAGAAAAGTTAATCACGATTAATCCTGACACCATTATCGAAGAAGCCGTCCAACTGATGCATGATCATAAAATCGGGTGCCTTCCCGTTGTAGAGGGAGAGAAACTCTATGGAATCTTCACGGAAACGGATGCCTTGGACCACCTGGTCGATATATTTGGTCTCAAGCAGAAGGGGACCCGTTTGACCCTCGCCCTTGAAGATAAACCGGGGACGATGCTCGGAATCCTTGAAGTCTTTAAAAAACGTAATATAAATATCATAAGCATTGTCACCCCCTCTTTTATGGTGGAGGGGAAAAGGATTACTGCCATCCGCATTAAGACAGAAGATTACAAGGAGGTTGTGAGTGATTTAGAGAAAGCAGGCTACGATGTCCTATCCATAGGCAAATGGCCATCTTTATAATCGTTTAATTTTTTAATAAAATTTAACAGTTTACGTTAAGTGGTATTAATGAGGTGGCTCATGGAGATCGATGGGTTAAAGTACTTTAAGATTGGTGAATTAGCCGATCTTGTGGAGATGAGCCCTCGAACAATCCGCTATTATGAAGAGATCGGCCTCCTCAATTCAGTCAAACGGATCGAGGGAGGTAAAAGAGTCTATACCGATAAAGATTTTCAGCGCCTTAAATTTATTGGAAGACTCAAACACCTCGGCCTCACCCTTTCAGAAATGCATGAGTTGGAGGATATTTATCAAATTCATCGGACGAACAGAAAGGTCTTATCCCGGCTGTTAGAATTATTGGACAACCATGCAGGGAAGATTGACGAACGGATCAACAACCTGATCAGGTTAAAGGCGGATATCCTAAATTACCAGAAAAAAATTCGTCAGAAGTTGAATGCCGAAAGTGATCTTCAGAAAGGAGGGGAGACGGATGAGAGAAGTGATGATCACCAGCGCCACCCGAACAGCCATCGGTAATTTTCTTGGAGGCTTAAGCCCTTTTAGCGCCACAGAGCTGGGAGGGAGAGTGATCGAAGAGGCGGTCAAGCGATCGAAGATTCAAAAAAAAGAGGTCGATGAAGTGATCATGGGTAATGTCCTCCCCTTCGGGCTCGGACAGAACCCAGCCCGTCAGGCCATGATCAAGGCAGGGCTTCCAATGTCTGGAGGAGCAATTACCGTCAATAAAGTCTGTGGTTCCGGGTTGAAGGCTGTGATGCTGGCTGCTCAGGTCATTATGGCAGGGGATGCTGAGGTGATTGTCGCCGGAGGAATGGAGAGCATGAGCCAGGTTCCATATTATTTAGAAAACGCAAGAACAGGTTACCGGCTCTGGGATGGCAAACTGGTGGATGGAATGGTCCACGACGGCCTCTGGGATGTGGTGAATGATTA
>JBFMAE010000177.1:0-12171 GCA_040756085.1 Thermodesulfobacteriota bacterium
TGCGCCCAGTGATGGATGGTCGCTTCTTCTTTTGGGGTAAGCACAATTCGCTCTGCAATATTCATTCATAAGGATTTTACAAAAAGATTATTTAAATGTCAAGTTATTTATGCGCCATTACACTAGGCCCGTTTTCCCACGAAATGTGCGCAGCGTGCAGAATAAGCGTTGACCTCTTGTCCAAAGTAGCGAGCCGAATGGAATTCCATCATTGCCTTCCATTTCTTGTCTCCAATAGATAAGGTTATTATTTATATAACTTTCCTCCCATCCTATAAGTGTCCTTGAATACTTGTATTTTGAGGACTAACATTAATTTTTATGCTGCTTCTATTTTTTCTTAAATCTTAAACTATTAAAAGTTCTCTTCTCCTCAAAAAAGGATATTATATAGAATCAAATTAATTTAAAGATGAATTATTCGTTGTGTTTGAAGTATTCCCACATTGATCATTTACGATTCTAATATAAACTATTTTTAAAAATTAGTGAAGAGAAAATTATAGGAAGAAGTCGGTAACAGATTTGATGGGATCTGCAAAGTGAACTTATGGAACTTTTAGTCTTGACACAATTTCTTGTAGCACCTGCCTTAAGGAAGGTTGTTGTGCTTCAAGGACGCCTTGAGGGACATGTCTATGCGATGGATATGTGGAAAGATGCCTCGCTGCAGGATCATACGCATTGTCATAGCGAAATATAAGGAGATGTTCCCTTCGATAGTTGTAGGCATATTTGATGATCTGGAGTGTTGGTTGAGTGATTATGAATTCTTTGAAATCGAGCTGTGAACCGTCGGCAAAATCTAAGGTTCCTTTTATCAGACCGGCAGTGGGAGGACGTTCTTCGTAATGAAGAGAAATAGACGTGACAAAAGGCGTTTCTGAAAAAAGGGCTTGTAACGTAGCCAGATAGTCTTTTAGGGGCATATTGTTAGGTGCTCAAGACTCTCCAATTGCTCCCTTAGGTGACGACGAATCTCCAACTCCCCTTCCAATTCAACGAGATCCATGTCTTGATTTTCAGGATGTGGAACTTTACCGGCCATGAGAAGGTCAGGATCTACCTGCATCTCTTTGGCCAATTGTCCAATCTTCTCTTCGGTCCGGACGAGGCTCTGAGAAATGATCTGCTTTTGGCGCTCAATAGCATCCTTAAGAACTGGAATTGCTTTTTCTGGCTCAGGAGTATTGATTTCGATTTTCTGCATTATCTTTCCCTTTCATTAAAATTATACTGCCTTTTCTTTAACAGAGTCAAGATAAACACGAGGACGTTTCGTATTTATGTTGTGAGATTATTCTGCTTAATCACCTCATCTCCTCATCCCCCTATCTCCATGTCTCCGCATCACCCTATCCTCCTATCAAAAGATTCTCGACGTCGGCGATACTTTGGAAGATAAAGTCAGGTGAGATCAAAGTCTCTTTGAGGGTCTTTTCATCAGTCACGCCGGTCAGGACAATGCCTGTGGCAATTCCTGATTCTTTTCCCATTTTAATGTCGGTCTCCAAGCGGTCACCGATGAGGATACAATCTTCAGACTTTAATCTCATCACCTCTAAAGCCACTTGAATAATGAGGGGAGAAGGTTTTCCCATGATGACTTCCACTTTCTTCTCTGTCACAGCTTCGATGGCTGCAATCATTCCTGCGCAGTCAGGAATCTCCCCTCCTTCTACCGGACAGGTTCGGTCAGGATTGGTGGCCACAAAATGGGCTCCCAATTTGATAGCTTGATAGGCAATGTTCAATTTCCTGTAATCAAAAGTTCGATCAAACGCCACAACCACATACTCGATTTCCTTCGGCTCATCGGTGATCGTAAAACCTGCTCTTTTTAACTCTTCAATAAATGGAACCTCTCCAATCACAAAGAGTCTGGCCTGAGAAGCATTCTGTTTGAGATAATTGGTCATCACCATAGTGGAGTTGATTACATCCTCTGGTTTGGCTGGAATTCCGAGGTGGGTTAATTTTGATGCATAATCTTCACGCGTCTGAAGTGGTTTATTGGAAAGAAAGACGATCTTCTTCCCCCTCTCCCGAAGAAGCCGGATCACCCTATCCGCTCCCGGAATGAGTTTATCGCTCAAATAAACCGTCCCATCCAAATCGAAAATGAAACCTTTAAACAATTGTCCCGATCCCCTCCCCTCCATCCCCTCCCGCCAAGAGAGGGGACGAGAACAGAGTTATCCGAAGAAGAAGATAGGGACACATCCCTTTTTTAATCAATGATTGAGTCATAAATTCCTAGAAAATGGGATGTGTCCCTATTTTTATAAGATTATACATTTCTCCGGACTCAGAAACAGGAAGAGTTCCTCTCCTTCCTTTTGCATCATGTCATAAGGGGCCTGCACTCTGATCATGGTGCTGTTGATATTCACGAAGAAGTAGAGGAAGTTGCCCAGATAGGCTCTATGCATGATGATGCCCTTGAATAGATTGCCCCTATCTTCTGGTGGTTCTGTGAATACTTCTACATCCTCAGGACGTATAGATGCATGTACTTTCTTATTTGGGGAGGCCGCTGCAGAGTCAAGCACTCTACAAAGCATCTTCTGGCCGAATTCGGTTTGAACGTAAACCAAATCTCTATCCTTGAGAACTTCCGCTATCTCGCCGGATATGAAGTTAGTAGTACCTATGAAATCGGCAACAAACCGGTTCGCAGGCTTCTTGTAGATCTCCTCCGGAGCGCCAACCTGCACGATGTTCCCTGTATCCATCACCGCGATCCGATCGGAGATCACCATCGCCTCTGCCTGGTCATGGGTAACATAGACCGATGTGATGCCCATACGTCTTACCAGGCTCTTGATTTCAAATCTCATCTTTTCTCTGAGCTTTGCATCAAGGTTGCTGAGTGGCTCATCCAATAATAGCACTTTCGGATTCCTGACAAGAGCCCTCGCAAGAGCCACGCGCTGTTGCTGCCCGCCACTCAATTGTCCGGGATACCTCCCTTCCAGACCTGTTAAGCCCAACGATTCTAAAGTTTCTGTAACTTTTTTCTTTATAACTTTCTTGGGTAATTTCCGTATCTTCAAGCCGTAAGCCACGTTATCGAACACCCTCATATGAGGCCATACGGCATAGTTTTGGAATACCATACCAATTTCTCTTTTTGAGGGTGGGACAAACCCTTGCGAAAACATCGATCTACCATCGATGATTACATCCCCTTCGTCTGGCTTCTCCAGGCCGGCTATGCAGCGTAAAGTGGTTGTCTTACCACACCCGCTGGGCCCAAGTAGGGTTAGAATTTCTCCCTGCTTCACTTCAAGCCATACGTGATTGACTGCCACGACGCTGCCAAATTTCTTAAAGAGCTTCTCAATCTTGATGAATGCCATCTAATACCTCCCGCCTGAAGAACCCCACGCCGCTCCGATGATCCCTCCTCCTATTCGCGATACAATCAGTAACAGGAAAAAGATGATCACAATCATGAAGAAGGCCATTGCCGCAGCGATTCCAAATTCCATCCCACGATGCCAATTCAGGAATATGCCTATGGGCAAAGTTTCCCATCCTCCCCTGTAAAGAAAAATCGCAGTGGATATCTCCTGAAAAGCCATGATAAAAAACATCACGACGCCAACGAATACTCCTTTCAATAATAAAGGGAAGGAAATATTCATAAAAGTTCTGAGCTTACCTGCACCCGATATCTCCGATGCCTCCTCGAGGGAGACGTCGAGCTGCAAGTAAGAGGCATGGGCCATTCTCAGGAAGTAAGGAAGTCTCCGTACAAAGAGGGAAAGTGGCATAATGATCCAATGGGTGGCTAAGGGTATCCCTTCCCAAAAGGCTAATAGGTAACTGACACCGACTGCAATCCCCGGGAAAGCAAGCATCAGGGTAATTACGAAGTCGAGCGCTTCTTTCCCTCGAATCTTGGTACGGGTAATAAGATAGGCTGCCGGAAGTCCAAAGGCTACGCCCCAAATGAGGGCCACGGCGCTAAAAACAAAGGAATTTTTGAGCAGGCCCGGGGTTTCAAGGAATATGAGCTTGAAATTATCGAGGGTCCAATAGGTTGGAATCGGTGTAAGAGTCCATCTTCTGGAGAAGGCGGATAATCCTAAAACAATGGGAATGAGCAAGACGAGAACAGCAATAAAAAACATATAGGAATAAGACCAGAATCTTTTGAAAACCCCCGGCTCGATAATCCTTCCCTCCAGCGTTGTTCCTTTCGATAGGGAAGTATATTTCTTACTCTCCACCCATCTCTTAGAGATCAAAAACATAGCAATGCAGACCACCGAAGAAACGACCACCGACACGATTCCCATGTACTTGCGATACATATCTGTAAAATGGTAGGCGATATTGATGTAGGAAATTGAGGGAAGAAAATCGATCTGTCCAAAGATTAATGGTGTAAGCCAATCTGTGAAAGGCCACAAAAATACGATCACTGCACCAGCTAAATAATTTGGGGTACATAGAGGAAGCGTAATCGTCAAAAATCTCTTAAAGCCTCCGGCCCCCTCAACCTCTGCCGCCTCTTCCAGGGAAGGGTCAATGTTGGTGAACCCTGCTGACAGGCTGAGTACAATAAAGGGCAAAAGATGCAGCGCTTGAATGAACACGATCCCGTGTAATCCGTAGATGAAGTTGATGGGTTTGGCGATAAGGCCCCACTCTAAAAGCAGCAGATTTAAGGTCCCCTGTTTCCCAAAGAAGACGATGAAGGCAAAGGCTCCTGCATAGGCAGGCAACACAATGGGTAGAAGGATGAGTGCCGTAAGAAGGGTCTTCCCCTTTAGCCTATATCTGGCCAAAATGTAGGCGAGGGGCAACCCAAAGAGAGTGGTTATAAGGAGCACAAGAAAACCAAGAAGCAGAGTATTGGTAAACGTTTTTAAGTAATAGGCGTCTTTAAAAAAGTCAATGTAATTTTCTATACCCACTGTATCGGTGCCAGCAATCTTAAAGCTTTCAAACACTAAAAAGGACAGCGGATAAATTACGAAGAGGGCTAAAATGAGCCAAAGAAGTGCTGAAAGAAATAGATTTCCTCGAGACATATTTCAATTTTCCTAAAAATAAAGCTTCCCCTCACCCTCCCCTCTCCCCAGAGGGGAGAGGATTGAGGTGAGGGGAATTTTCATTGTTTGAGGGGAAGGAATCATCGAGGCGCCACAAGTAACGCTCGAGCCTCAGAAGCAGCTAACCTGGCTGCCGCGTAGGCGCCATCGAATTCGAAGAGTTTCCTGGCTTCCTTGATCTTCGCTTCACCTTTCGTTACATCAACCCCTTTCTTTCTCGCGGCTTCCACTTCGGCCTCAACTTCCTCTATCAGGAACAGACTCCGTTTCAATTCGCCCCATTTTCTGTATATCTCGTATTCATAATAACGGTTGACCTCATCCCATCTCTTTGCGGCAAGATCCAAATCGTAGTTGATGAAACCCACCTTCAAATCCCAGAACGAATCAACCCTGAGGGCAGCCTTCGCGTGCTTGGCCATGGCAACGCCCTCTTTTTCCCAGGCAGAGAATTTGATATCCGTCCTCGCCGGGAAGTAAGCACCCTCGAGGACATATTTTTGCCCGTCCATGCTAAATAGCCAATCCTGGAATATCTTTCCATTGGCTTCGTTGGGCGCGTTTTTGAGCAAAGCTGAAGCTTCGGGAACAAGGATCGTTTTGTCTGGGAGCAAATCACTAACGGGATAGCCATCTTTACGTGCAGCCATCGCGTTCATTTGTGGCTGTGCAATTCCAATGGGGGCCTCGGCTCTACTTACGATGTGGGTTGTGTCTACACTTCCTGTAGCGAACCGAGCCAACTGCGCAGCCAGTAACCGAAGATATGCCCAAGCTTCCTTTTCCCCAAGTGACTGTAAGAGGATTTCTGAAGTTTCATGCATTGTGCCAGAGGCGTATGGCAACGTATGCACGATGTAACCCCGGTAGATGGGGTCGAGCAGAGCCTTCCACGTTTTCGGCGGCGGCAAACGTAACGCCTTCAGAGCCTTTTCGTTGTAAAGATTCGTAACGATCCAGGGCGAAAAACAAATCCAATAACCTTTCTCATCCTTTACCTTCATGCCTCCCCAATTAGCAGGCACCTTATCCCAATCCTTTGGCTTGTAAGGAACGATTAAACCTTCTTTTATCAAAAGTTCATGGGCTGGGGCGCCCGCACCCAGGAATACATCGGCATCAGGCTTACCCCTCCAGGCCCGCACTTTGTCGACACAAACGGGCCATCCACCAGGATGAACGAAGGTAATCTCTATGTCCTTACCGTAAGTCTTTTTGTAATACTCTTTGAAGCCTCGCGTCAGACTCTCAGCCAGCTCTTTGTAAATAGGACCTACCCAACCTACCTTCTCTGCCGCTTGTACTTCAACCGGAAGCACCGGAAGAAGCAATAAAAATGCCAGCACAATGATAATCGTTTTCATTCGAACTCCTCCTTTCTTCATTTAGTTACTTTAAAAATAACTTCTTAATCCCTTAATCTCGCTTTAAAAATACTGTGTTCTGATGTCATTGCGAGGGAGTGAAACGACCAAAGCACCCTCACAGAGCATTAAAAACAAAAACATTACAACGCTCCCTTCGGCGGCTCGCAATGACAAAGAGGAATTACAGCACACCCCCGAGGAGGGAGAGGGGGATTTTCATTGTTCGTGCTTGCCTCTGTCTGTCTCTCCCCGCCTGCGGTTTTCCAATGGCCAAATTTCGGAAGAGGTCTTGCAGCTCAAAATTTTCCTCGATCTTAAGATAGGTTACCTCACTTATCTTTCTTTTCCGGGGATTTAATTATATCATATATGTACAATTCATGTATCTCTTTTTTATAACCAGTGTAAAAACCCACAGGCATCCCTTCAACAACGCGCGTTCCTCTATTGAATAGGACTAGAAATTGTCCAGTCTTCGGGTCAACGCACAGCCCTTCAATTTCTCCTGCCCGGGTGAATTCGTTAAATGTTTTCTCCAGCTCCACTAATCCAGAGGTAGCAGAGGGATCTGCCTTCACCCTGTACAGATGGTCAGGTTCCCAGTATTCAGCATCCCCATCGTCTGCCGTGATAAACAGATATCCATCGTAATAATAGACGCCTTGTTGGTATTGTGGTACAGGCTGTAAGTGTAGTTTACCAATATACGTACCAGTTGTGAGGTCATATTGATAAAGATACCTACCATTACACCAATCAGCCAACCAGACTACTTTACGAATAGGATCTACGGTTATTCCGCACACTTCAATTTGTCCAGACTTCTCATCAAAAGGTATGGAACGCTTATACTCTAACGTCTCAGCATCGTATATTGCAATCTGTATATTAAAACCCCTTCCTTGCTTAAATTCCTCTGCACCTGTATAAAGCTCACCATTATAGTAATCTATGTCTCCAAAATGATTACACGGGGCTTCTTTTGGGAACGTTTTAAATGGTTCTTTATTTGCTAAAACCACATTCCCGCTTTTATCGCACTTATAAAGAGCCTTGCTGCAACTAACGTAGTAGTAAGTTCCATCTGTAGCTATTCCCTGTCTTCCTGGTACTTGGATTATTTTAGATAACCGCTAAGAATATACACTGGAGGCATCGGCACTAATAGCAAATGGAACAGACATTAAATACATTGAGATAATTATTAAAAAGCTTAGCATTTTGATTTTACCTAATATATTACACCCCCCTTTCATTTTATGCTGCAAAACCTCCTCCCAAATTTTAGTAAAGATAGATGAAGTCTCTCCTCTTTAACTCCCCCCTCTCCTTCCATCACCTCCCTTCAACCACCTCCTTCTCCCGAGGCTGTCCCAGCGCATTTAGAGAAGCGATTACAACCTTAATGCCCTTCTTCTCTAGACCTAAGCGGTATTCGTTATCGATTTTTTCATCCGTAACCAGTACCGCTACCTTTTCCAGCAGCGCCGTGATGAAGTTGGATACGACTCCTAATTTGCTGTGGTCTGCCACTACGATAACAGGACCGGACGTTCTTTCGATCATTTCCCGTGCGATCTCCGCTTCTTCAAGGATTGGCGTCGTCAGTCCATATTTAACACTCACTCCATCCACTCCTATAAAGGCCTTGCTCCCGTAGACTTGATGGAGGGAAAGAGAGGCTAAAGCACCAACCAACGAATTTGAGCGAGGCCGGTACAAACCACCAATCAAGATGAGTTCCATTTCGTTGTCGATTGCTTCAGGTATAGCCCCAACATTGCTGGTAATAATTCTAACTCTTTTACCTTTCAGATGGCGAATAACCTCCAGGGTGGTTGAGCCACTGTTAATGAGAAGAGTATCCCCATCTTCCACAAGTTTCGTGGCGGCTAAACCAATAGCTTCTTTTTCTTCTTTATGAAGGCAATCCTTTTGAGAATAGAGAGGCTCTACGCTCATACGCAAGTTGTAGATGGCACCGCCATGGGTCCTTTCCAGAATGCCCTTCCGGTTCAGTACATCGAGATCCCTTCGGATTGTCAGTTCTGAAACACCCAGAATTTTGCTAAGCTCCGCAACCGATACCACTCCTTTTTTAGCAAGGAGAGCATTGATCTGCTTCTGTCGATCAGCAGGAATATAATTAGATGGCAATTCTTACTTCTCCCTCGTATAATTAATTTTGTTAAATGAATGTTTTTGAATTAATTTTATTTTTTTTGAATTTTTTTGAATCTTATCAGAACCTTTTTTGGATGTCAATAATATTTTTTGTCACTTTTCCATACTTGACTTTTATTAAGAAATCAATTAGAAATGAATCTATAGAATCTCCGAGCCTTTTTCCTAAATCTTGCCCCTCACCCTTCCCCTCTCCCCAGAGGGGAGAGGGCGGGAGGAGCAGGATATGGAAATGGGCCGATAGGGTGTGGCTGGAAACGGCCATACCTCCCGTGTTTGGAAAGGAGATGGTTAGAATTAAAAAAGCCGATTCCTAAAAACACGGAAATCGGTTTTTTTAATTTGAGTTATGAGTTCGGTGTTCGTAGTTTAGAGTTTAGAACTAAGAATTTTAAGTTCAATATTCCTATTTAATTTCTCCGAACTCCTGACTCCGAACTTTTTATGCTTCTCGACCCTTACAGACGAAAAATTAACTACCTCCGAATCTCAGTCACAGACCGGTGCAATCTCCGGTGCCGTTATTGCATGCCGGAGGAAGGAATCCCTCTCATCCCCCACGAAGAAATCCTAACCTATGAAGAGTTGTTGAGGATTGTCCATATCTTCGCGATGGAAGGAATTTCAAAGGTCAGATTAACCGGGGGAGAACCTCTGGTGAGGAAGGAAATCGTAGATTTCATCTCCGGCCTCTCCCAAATTGAGGAGATTAAAGATTTAAGCCTGACCACCAATGGAATCCTTTTAAAAGATTTTGCTCAGGATCTCAAAGAGGCTGGTTTGAAAAGGATCAACATCAGTCTGGACTCCCTCAAAAAAGAGAGGTTTTATCAGATCACTCGAAAGGACGATTATGAGCGAGTTTGGAGAGGAATAGAGGAGGCTTTAAGAGTGGGGCTCTCCCCTATCAAAATAAATATGGTTGCCATTCGGGGATTAAATGATGATGAAATAGAATCCTTTGCTCGATTGACGCTTCGACTTCCTCTTACCGTCCGATATATCGAATATATGCCTTCTGGCAATGGAGAGGAATGGAGAAAGGGCGATATTTTAACCATTCCTCAAATCAAGAGTCGTCTTGAAAGTATCGGCAAATTGATTCCCATCCCTTCAGATCGGTGGGATGGACCAGCCAAGAGATTCCGAATTGAAGGGGCTATCGGAGAGATCGGTTTGATCGGTCCGGTCAGCAGCCATTTCTGTGACGATTGTAATCGACTTCGGCTGACTCCCGATGGAAAGATCAGAACCTGTCTCTTTTCAGATGAGGAGATTAATGTGAAGGAAATCCTGAGAAAGGGTGGAAGCGATCGTGATTTAAAGGATTGCTTACTTATGGCTCTCAGGACCAAACCGGAAAGACATCATGTCAATACGCACCAATTTAAAAAATGTCAGAGAAATATGTCAGCCATTGGAGGATAATGGTAATCACCAAACTCCAAGCACCAATAATCAAATAATGACCAATATCTCAATGACCAAAATTCCTCTATCTTCAACTTCTTAAATTGAAGCACAGTTTGGTGAATTGGATATTTGAAAATTGGAATTTATTTGGAGCTTGCCTGCCTGCCGCAGGCAGGGAATTTGGTTATTGGAATTTGACTCAGTTGGATAAGCGGTCTGCGTTAATCTAAGGGGAGGGATGAATGGGTAAATTGACACACTTCGATAAGAAGGGCCGGGCGAAGATGGTCGATATAAGTAAAAAGAAAGAAACCTTGAGGGAGGCTGTGGTTCGGGGGTCTATCTTTATGAATCCGAATACCTTTAAAAAGATTATGTCGGGTGAGGTCTCAAAGGGAGATGTTTTTGCCGTGGCCAAGGTGGCTGGGATCATGGCGGCTAAAAGGACTCCCGAAATCATTCCCATGTGCCATCCCCTCAATCTCTCTCATGTAGAGATCAATTTCTATCCCTTTGAAAAGGAGAACCGAATCGATATAGAAGCCAAGGTCAAGATTAAAGCACAAACCGGAGTAGAGATGGAAGGGTTCGTGGCCGTGGCTACTGCTGGCCTCACAATATATGATATGTGCAAGGCCATTGATCGAGGAATGATTCTTACCGATATCCATCTTGTTAAAAAAACAGGCGGGAAGAGTGGAACCTATGCCGTCAGGCTTTAATAACTGAAAGGGTTCAAGGGGTCTAGGATTCTAGGGGCCAAGTGAAAAGATTGAAAAATTCTAAATAGAAGTATCTTCTTTTATACTAGAACCCATGAACCCTTGAATCCTCGAACCCTTCAAGACATTTTCAAGGGAGTGATACAATGAACAGACTTCAGAAAGGCAAAGTGCTGGCAGTGAACATCAGCGAAGATAAGGGAACAAAGAAGATAAATGTTCATTCTTGCGTTTTATTGAAGGATTTTGGTTTAAAGGGAGATGCCCACGGAGGTCCCTGGCACAGACAGGTCAGTCTGTTGGCCAATGAGTCAATTGAGAAGATGAGGGCCGGGGGTTTGAATATAGGTTATGGTGATTTTGCAGAAAATATTACGACCGAAGGGGTGGACCTCGTTCACCTTCCCATCAGAACAGAAATTCGTATTGGGAATTCTGTACTCCTTCGCGTGACCCAGATTGGAAAGGAGTGCCATGAGCACTGCGCCATCTATTACCAGGCAGGGGATTGTGTCATGCCCAAAGAAGGCATCTTTGCTGAGGTGGTGAGTGAAGGGGAAGTGAAGGTTGGAGACGCAATTATAATCGGTTAAATTGAGTTCATTGGGTTTCTTGGGTTTATCGGGTTATTAACTCAATAAACTCAACGAACACAATAAACCCTATCGAGGAACAGAATAATGTTCAAGGTTGCCATTATTACCATCAGTGATCGAGGTTTTAAAGGTGAGCGGGAAGATTCGAGTGGTCCCCTCATTCAGGAGATGGTGAGAGATTTGCCTGCTGAGGTGATCCATTATGAGATCATTCCGGACGAAAACAAGAAGATCGTTGAAGCCTTGAAGAAGAGTGCAGACCAGTTAAAGGCAGACCTAATTCTGACCACCGGAGGGACAGGTCTGAGCCCCCGGGATGTGACACCTGATGCCACTTTGAAAGTGATTGAGAAAGAGGTGCCTGGCTTTTCTGAAGCGATGAGGGCGGAAAGCTTGAAAAAAACCCCTCATGCCATGATATCGAGGGCCATCGTGGGAACCCGAGGCTCAAGTCTGATCGTTAATCTTCCGGGAAGCCCCAAAGGTGTGAGAGAAAATCTGAGCGTAATCCTGCCAGCCCTTCCTCATGCTTTATCCAAATTGAAAGGCGACTCTTCTGAGTGTGGACAAGAATGACCTCTCACCCTCTCCCCCGCAAGTGTGGAGGGAAAAGGGAGGGGGAAAATTGAAGGGCGATCCCTCGGAGTGGGGTAAATAGTGAAAGGAGTAAGTAGCATGAATCAATTTTCTGAAGAGTTGTGGATGCAATTTCGAGAGGCCCTGGGGTTAAAAGAATCTCCTCTGGGGGTCTATTATACAAACGATAAACCTAAAGGGGTTACCCCCAAAAAGGGAATCCATCTCTGTATGATTGGACTCCTGA
>JBFMAE010000178.1:0-4338 GCA_040756085.1 Thermodesulfobacteriota bacterium
CCATCGAGCTTTACTCCAATCCTCGTGAGGTAATACCACCGACCGGAGAGCCGGATGCGGGAGATCCGCACGTCCGGTTCGGAGGGAGGGGTGACGCAAACCAATGCGTTATCCCTACCCCTATATTCTTTTTATATGGTTCCCTGTTTTCAGAGGGGGATATTCTGGATTCCCGTTTCCACGGGAATGACAACCTTAATACATGGGTGTTGACGTCTGGCATTAAAAATCTGGGAAGGAGGAATCTTGAGAAGACTTTTTTACTTCCTTTTATTCATTAGCCTTCTCCTCATGAGTTCCGTGGTGGCTGCCCAGACCCCGAAGGGGGGAAAGGAGATGGGAATGAAAGAGATCAGGGAGCCTGCAGTCGCAGGAACATTTTATCCAGACAGACCGGATATTCTTTCCCGTGATGTCAAGCGTTACATAGAGAATGCAAAGAAAGAGAAAATCGATGGTGAGATCATCGCTCTGATCTCGCCCCATGCCGGATATATGTATTCCGGATCAGTGGCCGGGTACGCTTATAAATTGATTGAGGGAAAGGCTTTTGATTCAGTGATCGTTGTCGCACCCAGCCATCGGGCTCTTTTTAAAGGTGCCTCTCTCTATGATCGGGGAGGATACCGAACCCCTCTGGGTGTGGTTCCCATCGATGTCGAACTCTCCAGAAGAATGATGGAGAGGGGGAAGGGGATTCAATTCCTTCCCGAGGCTCATGCCCAGGAGCATTCCCTGGAGGTTCAGATTCCATTCCTTCAGGTGGCTTTAAAAAATTTAAAGCTCATTCCCATTGTGATGGAACCTTATTGGAGTTGGGAGACCTGCCAATCCCTTGCTTCAACGATTGCCGATACGGTCAAGGGGAAAAACATCTTATTGATTGCCAGTTCAGATCTCTCCCATTTTCACTCCTATGAAAAAGCCGTTGAACTGGATAAGGTCGTCTTGAACCACATCGAACGATTTAATCCTGAAGGATTAAATCGGGATTTAAAGGGTGGCCGCTGTGAAGCGTGCGGTGGAGGCCCCATCATTTCCGTCATGCTGTCAGCCAAGGCACTGGGAGCCAATAAAGGAAAGGTGCTCAAATATCTTAATTCCGGAGATGTGACCGGCGACCGGAGTCGTGTGGTAGGATATGCAGCGGGCGTTTTTTATCAGACAGTAGGGGGGACGGAGAAGATGAAAGACGATAAGAAGGTGGGTATCGATCTGGGTTTAGGTGAACAAGATAAAAAGATGCTTCATCATATTGCAAAGACGGTGATCGAAAATAAGGTGAGGGGAAAGCCTGTTCCAGAGTTCAAGGTCGAGTCCCACATCCTGAAGGAAAATCGAGGGGCCTTTGTAACGATCCATAAAAAAGGGCAACTGAGAGGGTGCATCGGATATATCGAAGGCCACGGGCCCCTCCATAAGACCATTGAAGAAATGGCCGAAGCGGCTGCATTCCGGGACCCCCGCTTTAACCCTGTGAAGGAAAAGGAACTTTCAGAACTGGAACTGGAGATATCCGTTTTAACCCCCCTCAAGAAGATTACGGATATCAACGAGATCGAAGTCGGGAAACACGGGATCTATATTAAAAAAGGATGGTCTTCCGGCCTCCTTTTACCTCAAGTGGCCACGGAATACGGATGGGACCGTCAGACCTTTCTGGAGCATACCTGCCAGAAGGCTGGCCTTCCCTCCAACGCATGGAAGGATAAAAGTACGGAGATCTATATCTTTTCGGCAGATATTTTTTAGAAGGTCTCATTGAAATTGAATATGATTTTAAGATTTCATTAAATAGATCAGACCGTATAGGAACAGGAAGAGAATAGCAAGAAGAACTCCTAAGCCCATGGGGTTTCTATAAAGATTTTCATCATAACCCTTTCCCTTTTCTTCTGAAAAAACGCTCAATTGCCCGGATGCCCTATCCATCTTTACCGGAGCGGATCTAAGAACCATCTCGATGATTAACATAGGATTTTTACTCAGACGGATAGCGGATCGAACCCCCTGGGATAAGAAAGCCTGGACTTTAAGTCTCACGTTGTTTAAAAGTCCTTTACACATCCATAGAATGCCCCGACATATCATTCGATAGAAATAATCGAAATCGAGAACAATCCAGGGATGGGGTGAAAAGGCCCGGTAAGCCAGCATGAATACGAAACCGGAGAGCAGAAAAAGCTGAAGGACTCCTACCATATGGGATGGAGTATAGGAATGATAGTTCCCCAGGTCATGAGGAAGGATGTAAAAAAGGGCCTTGGGATAGACCCCAATAAAAATACAGAGAAAAGCGGTGAACATCATCGCCCACTGCATATTCACGGGGGCTTCTTTAGCTTTTATCTCCTCATTTTTAGTAAAGAAGGTAAAATAACAGAGTTTGGTAAAGGAAAGAAAGGTTCCCACTGAAGCCAAGATCAACATTAGTTCGAGGACAGGTTGATGGGCCTCTACCACAGAGGACAAAACCATTCCTTTACTCACGAACCCATTGAACCCCGGTGCACCAGAGATGGAAAGGGACGCGATCAAACAGGTGACGCAGGTGATGGGCATGAGCCTGGCCAACCCTCCCAGTTCGGTCAGCTTTTCCTTCCCGGTCCTATAGATGACAGATCCCATACACATAAACAGAAGTGTTTTATATAGAATATTGTTCGTCAGATGGGCTATTCCACCATTGACTCCCAATGGAGACCCTATCCCAATCCCTGCTACCATATACCCTACTTGACTGATGATATGATAAGAGAGAAGTTTCCGGGTATCATTTTGAAGCAGCGCAAATATTATACCGTAGACCGCCATGATTGCGCCTATATAGGCTAAAAAGTCGGTCCCGGAGAAGCATCTGGCCAGTGCATATACTCCCGTCTTGGTGGTAAAGACCGAGAGAAAGACACTCCCCGTTATGGTTCCCTGAGGATAAGCATCCGGTAGCCAGGTGTGGAGTGGAATAAAAGCCGTATTCAACCCGAAACCGATCAGTATAAAAAAAGCAGCCCACCCCCCCTGCAAAGGTCCTACGGTGATGGATTCCTGCGAGACCACATGAAGGATGATGCCCGTTAATAAGCAGCACCCACCGAAGATATGCATTAAGACATATCGGAACCCGGCCTCCAGGGGTTCCTTTTCCTTCCTGTACCAAATAAGGAACACAGAGGTGACCGCCATGATTTCCCAGAAAACAAAAAGACTGAAATAATCACCAGCAAACACCACGCCCAGGGAGCTTCCGATATACATAAAAGAAGCCACCTGCTGTCCGCTTTCTTTGACCTGCAGGGAATAGAGGATCGATAAACATCCAATGATGGCAAAGATGTATCCGATCGCCAAACTCAATCGATCCACCTGTGCAAAGACCAGATCATAATGCAGGAAATGGAATACCCATCCTGTCCCGGTTTCCAGATAGAGCAAGTCGATGAAGGCCAAAACAGAAATGAGAAGGAGGTAAAGTTGTTTGAGCTTCCCCATCAGGAAGGGAATGGGTAATGCTCCAAGAATGAAAATAAAAGCAGGGGGGACGGGTTTAATCATAGAAGTCTTCTTTTTTCGAAGCGAAGGAGGCCAAAAGTTTGATGACCAGTATTAACAGGAGGGCTCCAAAACCTCCAAACAGTGCTTCGACAGAGGGTATCTGATGCCAGAAAAAGATGGCGTGCTCATGTTCGACAAAAAATCCCAGAGGGAGACTCAGTACCACTAAGAGCAGAAATCCTGTCTTCAAATGTTTCTCCATATCACCCTATTCCCAATACCTTTTGGGCTGCCAGTGTGGCGATCTCAAAAAAATGGAAAAAGGCATTCGGCGAAATTCCCAGCAGGATAGAAAAGGTTGCACATAGAACGATAGGGATGACCATCCACATGGATGCCTCATCCATCTTAGAACCGATGACCTCTTTGGGGCGTTTGAAGAAAGAGTTGTAGATGATGGGAAAGAAGTAGGCGATGTCCAGCAATACGCTGGTGAGCAAAATAAACAAAAAGATCATTTCTTTCGCCTCCAGGGAACCGAGGCACAAATACCATTTGCTGATGAATCCTACGGCCGGAGGCGTTCCGGCTATTCCCATCGCCCCGATGGCAAATGAACCCATGGTGAACGGCATGGTCTTCCCTATACCATCCAGTTCATGGATATTCTCCTTGTGGGTCTTGACATAGATGGCCCCGGCCACGAAGAACAGGGTGATCTTCATAAAACCATGGCCAGCGATGTGGAAGATCCCACCGGTAATGGAACTGGGAGAAAGCAGAGCCGCTCCCAGGATGACGATGGCCAAATTGTTGATGGTGGAGAAGGCCAACCTCCTCTTCAAA
>JBFMAE010000179.1:0-2418 GCA_040756085.1 Thermodesulfobacteriota bacterium
GCGATTGCTGACGGAATCTACAATCTGCTTTATCCAGATAAAACAGCGCTGCGAGGAATTAAACCAAATAGCCTTGATGACTTTCAGCTCCGTTTTGACTTCGGATAAAAACTCAGGAAACTCCAGTTTCTGAGGTCATGGTCCCTTCTACCTCCCTGCCAGCTCCGGCTACCCCCAAAAATGAGGCCAATTCTTCGATCTTCCTCAGGCTACTCCCATTATCTTTGAAGGGGTTAGCTTGTAGTGTAATGCTTCACTCATCTGGGGAATCGGGCAGGCCTGCCTGCCGGTAGGCAGGGATGTCAGAGAAAATCTTATAGCGGAAACCTCAGCTTGTCCTTTGACTGCAGAATGCCCCGAACATTGGGAAGACTGTGCTGTGATGGAGGAGGTTACCTATGCCAACCATCATTTCAGATCATCCGCTTGATAAGATTTTCGGAGATATTCCTGTTCGATTGCCAGCATTCCCACACACTTCAGTGAGGCATTACCTTGGGGTAACGATTCCCCTTGCTATTTAGTAGGGAATAGTATATAAATAATTTAAATTAGTTGCAAAGAGTCTATTAAGTTCACAGGATGGAGAAACCCGCAAAGAACTCTAAACAACTTCTTTGCGGATTTTTTGTAAAATGAAAAGAAATCAAATAAACAGAAAGAAGGGAAATAGCTTGAAAAGAGGGATCCACAAAAGATCCTCCCTATCTGACCCCCTCCAGGGGTTGAACGAAGAAGCCCTGATCCTATCCAACGATCTGGACATCGATATGGCCAGAGAGTTTCCCTTATTAAAAATGGAGATGGAGAATGTTTTGGCAATTGAAGAAGAGGATGCCGTTGAGTATGAACTGAAGTCTTCTGGAAAGATGACGGATCCTGTTCGTGTCTATTTAAGGGAAATGGGATCGTTCCCGTTACTGACCCGGGAAGGAGAGGTGGAGATTGCTAAGAGAATAGAAAGTGGACAGCAGGAGGTATTAAATGTGGTGTTCAATTGTCCCATTGCTATCAGGGAAATCATCAAACTCGGGGACAATCTCCGTTCAGGAAGGGTCAGGATTAGAGAAGTCATCCGTGATATCGACGATGAAGAAACGATTGGAGAGGAAGAACAGCTCCATAAGAGCAGGGTTCTCAATTTAATCAATAAGATCAAGAAGGGAGAAGAGAATCTTCGACTTCTTCAGAGAAATCTCCGTTTCGTGAAAAGGGAATCTTCTAAAAAGAGGATTCAGAAAGAGATCCGCAAAAAACAGGCTGGGATATTTAATGCCTGTAAACGGATCAACCTAAGGGAGGGACAGATCAACAGAATCGTCCACAAGTTGAGACAGTGGGATATCCAGATGGAAAAGGCTCAAAAGGAGGTGAAAAAATACGAGGAGGATTTAGGGATCTCCATCCATGAAGCCAGAAAGTTGTTACGAATGCTGGAAAAAAGAGAGAGCAGGAGGAGTTCCCATGTTCGAGGCAAATCGGGTTTCAACGTAAAGGATCTGGAAGAGATGGGCAGGATTGCCCGGAATGTCAGGCGCAGAGTAGGCAGAATGGAGATGGAATGTGGCCTCTCTCATGGTCGGCTCAAAGAAGCATTGAGGGACATTGAGGCAGGGGAGACCAAGGCAAAGGAAGCGAAGAGTGAGCTGGTGAAGGCCAACCTGAGGTTGGTCGTCTCCATTGCCAAGAGATACATGAACCGGGGACTTCAACTTCTTGATCTGATCCAGGAGGGGAATATCGGATTAATGAAGGCAGTGGACAAGTTTGAATACCGGAGGGGTTATAAGTTCGGTACCTATGCGACATGGTGGGTCCGTCAGGCCATCACGCGAGCCATTGCCGATCAGGCCCGGACCATCCGCATTCCTGTACACATGATTGAGGTCATGCATAAATTGAACCGAACCTCCCGAACTCTGGTTCAGCAGATTGGAAGAGAACCTACGCTTGAGGAGATCGCCATAGGGATGGGGATTTCTCTGGAACATCTGCAGAAGGTTTTAAAAATTGGCAAAAAAACCATTTCACTTGAAACTTCCGTCGGTGAGGAGGAGGATAGCCGTCTGGAAGACTTCATTGAGGATAAAGGAACCATTTCTCCTCAGGATGCGGCCATCCGTTCCAACCTGGTCAATCAGACTAAAAAAGTCCTCTCCACACTGAACAAAAGGGAGGAGAAGATCCTGAGGATGCGGTTCGGGATCGGGGAGAAGCACGACCATACCCTTGAGGAGGTGGGGCAGGATTTCAATGTCACCCGGGAACGGATTCGACAGATTGAGGCGAAGGCCTTAAGGAAATTGAAACATTCCAGTCGGGCCGAGAAACTAAGGTGTTTCATCGAATACTAAAAGGAGAGCATCCATGAATATTTATGTTGGCAATTTATCATTTGATACATCCGAAGAAAATCTT
>JBFMAE010000180.1:0-10564 GCA_040756085.1 Thermodesulfobacteriota bacterium
CCCCGAAGGGGCCCCCTCTTCCGGGCGAAGTCCCGGACGAGGCGTAGATTCTTACATTTTGAATCTGAGAATTTTCTTCTAACATTTTTACCCCCTCACCCCCTCCCTCTCCCCGCTGGGGAGAGGGGAAGCCTGCCTGCCGGTAGGCAGGGGTGAGGGGAAATTTCAAATATTTTTGGTTAGAAATTATAGAAGAATCGATTTCGAATCCGTTCGGCAACAAATCTCCCGGTCTGTTGTATGGCGGTGGCCTTATTAGCCTCGCTGGTAAGGACATTGGAAGAAGTTCGAAACCATCGGGTCTCAGAAAAATCTTTTTCCACCCAGAGGATCTCTCCTGTACGCTTTTTTAGTGTTAAGTCGATCACCACCGAGGTCTGATATTCTAATACAAAACCAGATCGATCATAGGTAATCGAGGAGATGTTGAAAGACTTGATGCTCCCCTCTAAAATGGAGTCCGCCTGGCTTCGTTCAACCACCTTCACTCTCCTATCCTGGATGAATTCTTTTAGAAACGCCTGTGTAAAGGGGACTTCGATCCCGGGCTCTAAGGTCTGATTGACGAATGTAGGAACAGCAATAGAAGTCAAGCCAGGAGGAATATGTGTCTCTTTCCCGACCATATGATAACCGCATCCCCAGAAAATGACGAAAGGCAGTGCGCAAAGCGCTAAGCGCATAGCGTTTTATCCCTTATGAGCAGACGATATTCACCAGTTTTTGAGGGACGAGAATGATCCTCTTGATATCCTTGCCTTCAATCAACTTTCGAATCCTTTCGCTCTTCAACGCCCAGGCCTTCACTTCTTCTTCTCCATAAGAAGCAGGGATAGTGATGCGGTCTCTCAGCCGCCCGTTCACCTGGATGACGATTAGGATTTCTTCTTCCAAGACAGCTTCCCGATCATAAGCCGGCCAGGCTTTTTTGATGATGGACTCCCTGTTCCCTAAAGCCTCCCAGAGCTCCTCTGCAAAGTGGGGAACAAACGGCGATAGCAATACGACGACCGTTTCGATGGCCTCACGCATCACTCTAATTGAAATTTCGTCCGTGCGGTCTCTAACTTCCGAAACATAGATCTCGTTGACCAATTCCATGATGGCACTGATGGCGGTGTTGAAATGGAATCGTTCGATATCTTCTGTCACCTTTTTGATCGTCTTGTGGACCTTTTGCCGGAGCAGTTTTTGATCCCCTTCAAAAGCCGTCCCGAAGGGAAGCGGTTTTACATTCTGAATGCGTCTGTGATGTTCATCAAAGAGCCTCCAGACCCGGTTGAGGAACCGGGCAGCCCCCTCCACCCCCTGGTCGCTCCAGTCCAGATCCTTCTCGGGCGGGGAAGCGAAAAGGCAGAACATCCTTGCTGTATCCGCCCCATACTTTTCAATCAGGTATTCAGGGTCAACGACATTCTTCTTTGACTTGGACATCTTCTCAAGCCTTCCGACAGAGATCTGACCGCCGCACTTGCGGCAACGGAACCCCTCCCCCTGACTCTCTACCTCATTAGGGAAGAGATACCCATCTCTCGGACATTCGTAAACCTCTTTGCAAACCATCCCTTGTGTCAGAAGATTCGTGAAAGGTTCTTCAACGCTCACCAACCCCATCTCCTTCAACACACGGGTGAAAAAGCGGGAATAGAGGAGGTGCATGATGGCATGCTCAATTCCTCCGATGTATTGATCGACAGGCATCCAATAATCCACCCTCTTCTTATCCAGAGCTCCCTCATCGAAGTCTGGGCAGGCAAACCGATCAAAATACCAAGAGGATTCAACGAAGGTATCCATCGTGTCTGTTTCCCTTCTGCCTGGACCTCCGCACTTGGGGCATCGGGTCTCCACAAATTCCTTCACCGACACGAGAGGCGATTCTCCCATTCCAGTGACTTCCACATTTGATGGAAGGACAACGGGAAGGTCTTTCTCGGGGACTGGGACCGTTCCGCATTGGTTGCAATAGATAATGGGAATCGGCGCTCCCCAATAACGCTGCCTGGAAATCCCCCAATCTCTCAGCCGGTAACTAACCCTTTTCCCGCCGAGCCATTTCTCCTCCAGATACTGTGCGATGGCCTCCCTCGCCTTGACGCTATCCATTCCGTTAAATTGACCGGAGTTGACCAGGAAACCTTCTCCCTCATAAGCTTCGGTCATGGTATCTGCATTTAACGTCCGATCCGCCGTTTGGACCACAACGATCAATGGAAGTCCAAACTTCTTGGCAAATTCGAAGTCCCTCTGATCATGGGTGGGGACCGCCATCACCGCACCTGTGCCATATTCCATCAAGACGAAATTGGCAACGAAGATGGGCATCCGGGCCTTTGTCATCGGATTCAGACAATAGGCGCCTGTGAAAATACCCTCTTTCTCAGTTGTTTTAGCCGTCCTTTTGATCTGGTCCTGCCGTTTCATCCTTTCGACGAAACTTTTTATCGCCTCTTCCTGAGGGGTCCCTCGCGAGAGACTCAGGGTTAGGGGATGCTCGGGAGCAAGACTCATGAATGTTGCCCCGAAGACCGTATCCTGTCGGGTGGTGAAGACCTTGATGACCTCTGTCGAATTCTCCAGTGGGAAATGGATCTCGGCGCCGACCGACTTTCCGATCCAGTTTCGCTGCATGGTAAGGACGCGTTCGGGCCACCCGGGGAGTCTATCGCACCATTCGAGGAGTTCTTCCGCATAATCGGTGATTTTAAAAAACCACTGGTCCAGTTCCTTCTGAGTGACACCGGGATCATCGGCATGGCCCCGCCAGCATGTCCCGTCGCTCATCACCTGCTCGTTCGCCAAAACGGTCTTGCAGATCTCACACCAATTGACAGAGGAACGTTTTTTATAAGCCAAGCCCTTCTCATACATCCGGAGGAAGAAGAGCTGCTCCCATCTATAATAAGAGATGTCGCAGGTGGCAAATTCCCGGTCCCAATCGTAACTGAATCCCATCCGCTTCAGCTGCTTTTTCATATATTCGATATTCTCGTAGGTCCACTTGGCCGGATGGGCCTTATTTTCGATCGCTGCATTCTCTGCCGGCATGCCGAAGGCATCCCATGCCATAGGATGAAGGACATTAAATCCTTTCATCTTCTTATACCGGGCCACCACATCACCAATGGAGTAATTCCGCACGTGACCCATATGAATTTTCCCTGATGGATAGGGAAACATCTCAAGAAGGTAGTACTTCTCCTTATTCCGATCCTCCGTCACTTTAAAGAGTTTTTGACTCTCCCAGACCCTCTGCCACTTCTCTTCAATCTCTTTTGGTTGATATCGCTGATCCATCCTGCTCGAACCCTCCCGATATATCGTGTTCTACTTCCGCGTCACGGGTCGTTAAAAATTCCAATAACCAAATTCCAATCACCAAATAATAACCAATGATCCAATCACCAATTTTTTAGTTATTGAAAATTGGAGCTTATTTGATTATTGGGATTTGGAATTTGGTTATTAAGAATTCATCCTCTTATCATCTTCCGGATACGGAGCCTCAGGGCGTTAAGCCGGATGAACCCCTCCGCATCTTTCTGATTATAGACCGTGTCTTTCTCAAAGGTGGCAAATGCCCCGTGATAGAGAGACTTTTCTGACTTCCGTCCGATCACCGTGCAGTTCCCTTTGTAGAGTTTCAGGCGAACGGTCCCTGTGACATCTTTTTGCATGTCATCGATCGTCTTCTTCAAAATCTCCATCTCCGGTGAAAACCAGTATCCATAATAGATCAGTTCCGATATCTTTGGAATCAAGCTGTCCCGGAAATGCATCACCTCTCTGTCCATGGTGATCGATTCGATGGCCCGGTGGGCGATATGGAGGATAGTTCCGCCCGGGGTCTCATAGATGCCCCTTGACTTCATCCCCACATAACGGTTCTCCACCATATCGACACGACCGATGCCGTTGCGTCCCCCCATTTCATTCAATTTGGACAACAAATCTGCATGTGAGAGAGGTTTCCCATCGATCCGTTTAGGAACTCCATCTTCAAAATCGATTTCGACCACTGTGGGATGGTTCGGCGCTTTCTCCGGTGAGACAGAGAGAATAAACATGTCTTCCGGAGGTTCAGACCAGGGATCCTCCAGAATCCCTCCTTCGAAACTGATGTGAAGAAGATTTCGATCGGAGGAGTAAGGTTTTTCTTTTGTCACCGGAATCGGAATTCCATTCTCCCGGGCATAATCCATCAATTCCTCGCGAGATTTGAACTGCCATTGTCTCCAGGGCGAGATGACCCTAACATAGGGATTGAGGGCATAATAGGTTAATTCAAATCGAACCTGATCATTTCCCTTCCCTGTCGCTCCATGAGCGACGGCATCCGCTCCCTCCAGTTGAGCAATCTCTATCTGCCTTTTTGCAATCAGAGGTCTGGCAATCGAAGTCCCGAGAAGATAAGTTCCCTCGTAGATCGCATTGGCCTTTAAGGCGGTAAAAACATAATCCCGAACGAACTCCTCCCGAAGATCTTCGATATAAATTTTACTGGCACCTGTGTCAATGGCCTTTTCCTCCAGGTGGTCCAATTCCTCGGCTTGCCCTATATCGGCCGTAAAGGCAATCACCTCACACCCAAATTCGTTCTTTAACCACTTTAGAATAATGGAGGTGTCCAGACCTCCGGAGTAGGCCAAAACCACCTTTTTAACCTCACCCTTCATCTAAACCTCCTTCGTTCAAGTTCGGAGTTCGGAGTTTTGAGTTCGGAGATTGAAAACCAGATACTCCGAACTACGAACTCATTACTCCGAACTTTTTATTCCTTGAAATACTTCTTCCAACGCCTCGACTAACCGGTCAACCTCACCCTTTGTCACAATCAAGGGTGGAAGGAATCGGAGCACATTGCCCATGGTGCAGTTGATGAGAAATCCTCTTTGCATCATCTCTTTTACAAAAGAACCTCCCTCGATCTTCAACTCCATGCCGAGGATCAACCCTTTTCCTCGAACATCTTGAATAAAGGAAAATCTTCTTTTGATTTCTTCAAGTCTGGAGAAGAAGTAGGCTCCTACTTTTTGGCAATTCTCTAACATTCCTTCTTCTAAGAGGGCTGTCAAAGCCGCTACTGCGGCTGCTGTGGCCAAGGGATTCCCTCCAAAGGTGGAGGCATGGTCCCCCGGTTCAAAACTGTCGGCGATCCCTTTCTTGATTAACAGGGCTCCGATAGGAACCCCACCTCCCAATGATTTTGCAAGGGTCAGCAAATCGGGTTCGACGCCCTCATGCTCATAAGCAAAAAGTTTTCCGGTCCGACCCATCCCTGTTTGAACCTCATCATAGATGAGGAGAATTCCTTTTTCATTACAGATCTCCCGGAGGGCTTTGAGATAACCTTCCGAGGGACAATTCACCCCTCCCTCTCCTTGGATGGGCTCCACCATGACGGCACAGGTTTTTGAATCGATAGCTTGTCTCAATGCTTCAAGATCGTTAAAGGGGATATATCTGAACCCAGGCATCAGTGGTGAATAACCCTTGTGAAACTTCTCTTGTGCGGTTGCTGTTAATGTAGCAAGCGTCCTCCCATGAAAGGAACGTTCCATGGTGATGATTTCGTAACGGTCCCCTCTCATCTTTTCCTTCGCATATTTCCGGGCCAGCTTCATGGCTCCTTCATTGGCTTCGGCTCCACTATTACAGAAAAAGACCTTATCCGCAAAGGAGTACTTACAGAGAAGAGCGGCGAGTTGGATTTGGGGCTCATTGTAATAGAAGTTTGAAACTTGGATCAGTTTTTCTGCTTGAACTTGAATCGCCTTGACAACTTTTGCGTGGCAGTGGCCTAAATTGCAAACCGCCAGACCCGATACAAAATCGAGATATTCTCTACCTTCCATGTCCCAAACACGGGTCCCTTTCCCCTTGACCAAAACGATAGGATAGCGGGCATAGGTATGGGCTATATACTTTTCCGACAGCATCATCCAGGTTTGTGAATCCATCTTTACCTCTTCAATAAAGGATTCAAGGATTCGAGGGTTCACGGGTTCAAGTGATTGTATTCAAAAGATTTAAATTGTATTTCTTTTCATTGTTAACTAAGCAGTCCTTTGACCACTTGATTCCTTGACCCCTTGAACCCTTTCAAGGATTACGGTTCTTTGTAAATTTGCGTCCCGATTCCGACATCCGTGAAAATCTCCAAGAGGATAGCATGTTCTATTCTTCCATCGATGATATGGGTCTTGGTCACCCCTTCCTCCAAGGCATTGAGGCAGCAGTTCACCTTCGGGATCATCCCGGAGGAGATGGTTTTTTGATCCATCATCTGCTTTGCCTGTTTGACATCGAGTGTGGGCATCAACCGTTTATTCTCATCCATCACCCCCTCTACGTCGGTCAGCAAAATCAGTTTCTCCGCCTTCAACGCAGAAGCCACTTTCCCCGCTACCAAATCGGCATTGATATTATAGGTTTCGCCTTCCTCCCCCACGCCAACCGGTGCAATCACCGGGATGAAATTCTCTTTCTCCAGGATCTCGATCACTCCCGGATTAATCGCTTTTACCTCGCCCACCATCCCGATATCAACAATTTCAGGGGGTAAGTCCTTCCCCGGGCTCTTTGTCAATTTCAATTTTTTGGCGGTGATGAGCCTGCCATCCTTTCCGCTCAATCCGACAGCCTTCCCTCCCTGCTGGTTGATCTGAGCGACGATCTCTTTGTTCACCTTTCCGACGAGGACCATCTCCACCACATCCATCGTCTCCCCATCGGTAACTCTCATCCCCTCTATGAATTGCGATTTTTTCCCCACTCGGGTTAGCATTTCGCCGATCTGGGGCCCCCCTCCATGAACAATGACGGGGTGGATGCCGATGTATTTCAGGAGGACAACATCAAGAGCAAAACTCCGTTTCATCCTCTCTTCCTCCATCGTGCTTCCCCCATACTTAATCACGATGGTCTTGTCATAGAACCGTCGAATATAGGGGAGGGCCTCCACCAGTATCTTCGCCTTATCGAGGGGATTTTCCATCTCCTGACCTCCTCCATGAAGGGTTCAAGGGGTCGAGGATTCAAGGATTCAAGTGGTGCAAAGCATTCTTTCTCATACCCTATCAGATCTCTTCAAAAGTTTTGGTTTTAATCAAATTGTTTCACTTGACCACTCGAACCCTGGGACCCTTGAATCCTTTTTATAAAATATACCGGCTCAGGTCTTCATCTTCCACAAAGTCTTTCAATTTTTCTCGAACATATTGAGCATCGATCATCATGCTCTTCCTGGCCATCTCGGGGGCATCGAATGAAATCTCGTCGAGCAACCTTTCCATGATGGTGTATAGTCGCCGTGCGCCGATGTTCTCCGTTCTCTCATTGATAAAGGCCGCTATCCCTGCAATTTCTGCTATGGCATCCTCTTTGAAATCCATTTCGACCGACTCCGTCCCCATCAGGGCGGTGTACTGCTTGATCAGGGCGTTTTCCGGCTCGGTGAGAATTCGGATCAGGTCATCCTTTCCCAAAGAATTGAGTTCCACTCGGATCGGGAACCGACCCTGAAGTTCTGGAATAAGGTCAGAGGGTTTTGAAACATGGAATGCTCCGGCGGCGATAAATAGAATATGGTCGGTCTTCACCATCCCATATTTCGTCGTCACCGTTGTCCCCTCGACAATGGGCAGGATATCCCTCTGGACTCCTTCTCGGGAGACATCCGGGCCGTAGGTCGTCTCCCTTCCAGCGATCTTATCGATTTCGTCAAGGAAGATGATCCCCGATTGTTCTACCCGCTCGATGGCCTGTCTGGTCACAGAATCCATATCGATCAATTTATAGGCCTCTTCCTGCGAAAGAATCTGGAGGGCCTCTGGAACCTTGACCTTTCGCTGTTTCTTCTTCTTCGGAAAGAGGCTTCCAAACATATCTTTAATGTTGATATCCATCTCTTCCATCCCGGAGGCCGAGAAGATCTCCACAATGGGGAGGTTTCGATCCACGGTCTCCACCTCCACATACTTCTCATTTAACTTCCCTGTCCTCAGCAACTTCCTTAGTTTTTCACGGGTGGCTCGCTGATCCTCCCCTTCTTTATGTGGTCCTTTCCCGGCCGGAGGGAGGAGCAAATCCAAGAGCCTCTCTTCGGCCATCTCCTCTGCCCTCTGCTGGACCTTATTGGATTCTTCCGCTTTCAACATATTGATCGCAAGATCCGTAATGTCCCGGATCATCGACTCCACATCCCTCCCCACATAACCCACCTCGGTAAATTTTGAGGCCTCGATCTTCAGGAAAGGGGCTTGAGCCAATTTGGCCAGCCGTCGAGCGATCTCTGTCTTACCGACCCCGGTCGGACCGATCATAATGATGTTCTTAGGGGCAATTTCATCCCGTAGAGGCTCTGGCACCTGCTGACGTCTCCATCGATTTCTCAAGGCAATGGCCACGGCCCTCTTCGCGTCCTTCTGGCCAACGATATACTTGTCCAGTTCAGAGACGATCTCACGGGGGGTGAAAGTCTGCATCATAACTCCTCCACGATGATCCGGTCATTGGTGTAGATACAGATGGAGGCTGCAATCTTCATCGCCTCTTCAGCGACCGCCCTTGCCTCCAGGTTCGAAAACTGGGTCAGGGCTTTTGCTGCCGAATGAGCATAGGGGCCACCACTTCCAATCGCGGTCACCCCATCATCGGGTTCGATCACATCTCCATTGCCTGAGATGACAAGGGAGTGTTCGGAGTCGGCCACGATGAGCAAGGCCTCCAGCCTCCGGAGAACCCGGTCCGTTCTCCAATCCTTGGCCAGCTCGACCGCAGCCCGGAGCAAATTCCCATTATACTGCTCTAGCTTCTCTTCAAACTTAGCAAAGAGGGTGAAGGCGTCTGCTGTCGCACCTGCAAAACCAGCGAGTACTTTATCATGATAAATCTTACGGACCTTCTTGGCCGTATGCTTCATGATGGTATGTTCAAGGGTCACCTGTCCATCCCCTGCCATCACCACCTTCCCCCTGTGCCGAACGGATAATATCGTCGTCCCTTGTATGTTAACCATCGCATCTCCCTTTTGTCTTTCTTTATTCATCGTCCATTTTTCATTGTCCATCGTTCATCGTTCGCTTCCTTGTTCTATGGAAACTCCTCGGGTGGGCCTTGTCATAGACCTCCATTAATTTCCCCATACTGAGGTGGATATATCGTTGGGTGGTCGAAAGGCTGGCATGTCCTAACATCTCCTGAATCTCCCGAATATCTGCGCCTGCATCTAATAGGTGCGTCGCAAAGGTATGCCGAAGGCTATGAGGGCTGATCTTCCGGAAGATGCCTGAACGTTTCGTATACTTCTTAATCAACCTTCCAACACTTCGAGCGGTGAGCCTCCCCCCTCTTGGGTTGACGAAAAGGGGTCCCTCTCCATTGATCTCCTCCCGTTCTTCCAAATAGGCCTTCAATGCCTCTCCCGCTTTCATACCGACCGGCACAATGCGTTCCTTTTTCCCCTTTCCCATTACCTTCACAATGCCCAAATCCAGGTCTAATTGATTCAAATTCAAACTCACCAACTCCCCCACACGCAACCCGCTCGAATAGAGAAGTTCTAAGATCGCCCGATCCCTTAGCTTCTTGTTCTTCGCCTCCTCCGAAGACTTCTCAGAAGAATCATCCGGCGATTCCATCAACCGGAAGGCTTCATCCACGGTGAGGGTAGTGGGAAGAAGCTTCTCCACTTTTGGAGTTGAGATACTCTTGGCCGGGTTGGAGGTGGCGATCTGTTCCCTGACCAGATATCTGAAAAAGGAGCGCAGGGTGGAAATCTTCCTCGCAATAGAACTCTTCTTATTTTTTCGATGGAGGAAGCTTAAAAATCTTCGGATCGCCATCCGATCTACTTTTTCAATCTCTATCTTTCCCGAAGGTGAAAGATACATCCCTGAACTCTTTAAAAAATCCCTAAAATCCTCTAAATCCCTTTGGTAACCCCGACAAGTATGAGGAGAGGCATTCTTCTCTGCAGAGAGATAATGGATAAATTGATGGACTAAATCTTGCTTGCCAGTGTGCAGGAAAGCTGCCATTTTTTCTTTTTGATCATTCATTCAAATACCATATAACTTGTGAAAATATTAATTAAACTTTTAATTTATAACATAATTATCAAATTTATCAATAAAATTATTGTTCATTTTTTCCATTTCTTTTGGAATGTCCATAGGTTTCTCCTTCCTGGAGATTCGGCCTTTTCAAAGTTCTATTTTTCTCCACTCTTGTCCAAATTAGATTTTTTACCACAGAGTCACAGAGTACACAGAGAATGTATTTTCTATTTAGCGGTGAGGTACCCGCCAAATAAAAAGCCTTCTGGCCTTTCAGACCACATCCTTTCCTGTAGCAAAGCCGTCTCCAGGGTTGATGATTCAGTTCCCAAAGGGATGGGCATTATGATCCAATCGTCGTCTCCCGATTGGGTCATAAGCAACTCGCCTCTGTGCCCTCAGTGTCTCCGTGGTGAACCTGGTTTTGAAATTCGCAGATATCAATCCAGAAATTCAATGAAATCAAATCAGCTCCACACGAATCCGAGTTAATTTGGACAGCAATG
>JBFMAE010000181.1:0-4305 GCA_040756085.1 Thermodesulfobacteriota bacterium
TTGAGAAATATGCGAATATCTCTTCTGCTACCGTTCCGATCGCCCTCGATGAGGCGGTTCGAAATGGATCCATCCAGAAGGGGGATCTGATCATCCTCACCGCATTTGGGGGTGGTCTCACCTGGGGCAGCAGTCTGATCAGATGGTAAAAATAATCAATGTTCAATGGTCAATAATCAATGGTCAATGAATATTTGATTATTAGAATTAAATTATCCGCCATGATTCATTATTACCCCTCAATATGACATTAAAATAGAGGTCATTATGAAGGATGTAAGAGTCATTGATCAGGCCTTGGAAATACTCCGGAGAAAGCCTGTGGATGGATATGAAATTTATCTCGACCAATCCTCCCATTTTGAGGTCGAGTCGAAAGAGGGGAAGGTGGATACTCTCCAGGCTTCACACTCCTGGGGGATGGCCTTTCGTATTTTAAATCATCGAAAAACCGGTTTTTCCTATACCACCTTTTCCGGTCCATCTCAGACTGCATGCCAAGATTTTCCGGCAGGATTAGAACGAATCATCGAAGATGCGATCGCCAGTGCGGAAGCCATCTCCCCGGATCCCTGTTTTGACTTCGCTCCCGTTTTCAGAGACCCACCATCCCCTTTACCCATTTTCGATGATACCTTGGAGGGAGTTTCAGAAAAGACGAAGATCGAAAGAGCAAAATGTTTAGAAGAGGCGACCCGATCGGTTGACCCCGAAAGAATAAAAAAAGTGAGGAAGGCATCCTACCAGGAGGTCCATTCCCGAAGGACCCTGATCAATTCCAATGGACTCCAGTTTACATATGACTCAACGCTCACCTCCATCAGCGTTACAGCCGTTGCCGAGGCCTCAGGAGCGTCTGAAGTGGGATGGGATTTCGACTACAGCCATTTTTTCAATGACCTTGATGTGGAGAAAGTCGGGCGCTCGGCCGGGAGGAAAGCGTTGGAGAGACTGGGTGGGAGGAGGATTTCTTCCGGGGTCTATCCAGTCCTTCTCCGGAATCATGTGGCCTCAGAATTCTTATCTCTCTTGGCCCATTCCTTTCTTTCCGAGCAGGTCCAGAAAGGGAAATCCCCTTTGAAGGGGAAGAGAGGAGAAAGATTCTTTTCATCTCTTCTCTCCTTTGTGGATGATGGGCTTCTTCCCAAAGGGATTTCCACCTCTCCCATCGATGGAGAGGGCATGCCGTGCCAGCGAACCTTCCTGGTCATTCAGGGAGAGGTGTCCGGTTATTTATATGACAGATATTGGGCCAATCGAGAAAATGCCTCTTCTTTGGGCCCGCGGTTGAAATCTACCGGAAACAGCCGGCGCCACGGCATCAAATCTCCTCCTGGCATAGGCATTTCAAACTTCTTCATCGAACCTGGAAAGATTGCCCCCTCTGACCTCACCAAAGATCTTGACCAGGGGTTGGTGGTCGAGGAGGTGTTGGGCCTTCATACGGTGAACCCTATTTCAGGAGACTTCTCCCTTGGGTGTTCAGGGGATTGGGTCGAAAGAGGAGAGAAGGTCCACCCGGTCAAATCCATCGCTATCGCCGGGAACCTTTTTCAGCTCTTCGGGAAGGTGATTGGAGTCGGGGAAGATCTCAGATTTTTTGGAAGAGTTGGGTCTCCAAGCCTTTTCGTCGAAGGAATGGAAATCAGTGGGAATTAAAAGGGAATTTTCCCTTACCTACCTCTCTCCCCAGGGAGAAAATTCGTTGTCGCCTCAGTTGAACGAGAGAAGGTAGGGGGTAATGCCTCAGTAATGCCTCAGAAGGTATGAAAAAATTAGTCTCATAATAACTTCGTCCCAAAAGGATGGGCCGCTTTCCGAAACTTTAGAATTGCGTCATTTCAATTTATAGGCAACATTCTTAGGCAGTAAGGTTACGAAATTAATGTAGTTTTGGCCTCGTCGCTTAACCCTATAAGGTTGCGCTCTAAAGTTTCTCCAATCGACCCATCCTTTTGAGTGAAGTCCGATTTTTTTCTCAAATTCTAATTTTTTCACAGCTTCTCAGTTTCAGGTAGTAAATCGTGGTTCAAACGGGTAGGGGCGACTTTAGCCTGCCTGCACGAAGCGTTTCGGCGGAGGCAGGTCGCCCTTGAATAGGCCCCGCTTTGCGGGACCCAACCCAAATAGTACAATAATATCCCCCATAACTGAGAGATTACGAGGGGTTAAAAAAAAACTTGACAGGGAAAGATAAATTTTGTTATTAAAATCGGGGGTTCTGGGGGAAGGGAAAGACCTATATCGGAATGGAACAAGGAGCCTTTTTTGGATAAAGATTATTTCAATATTTTGATCTTCGGCCATAAGACATCAAAGACACGGCGTCTGAGAATACATAAGAAGACCGTCAAGATCGCCCTCTACCTCTTTGCCTTTGCCCTTCTTTCAACCACCTTTTTCCTCTGCGACTACATCCAGGTCAAGAAGAAGGCCTTTGAACTGAGCCGGTTGAGACAGGAGACGCAGACCCAGAGATCACAGATCCATTTTTTCTCGGCGAGGATTGAAGACCTGGAAAAACAACTCTCCAAATTGAAGGATTTCGATAAAAAGATTCGCATCATTGCCAATTTGGAGAAAGGGCAGGAGACGACTCCCTTCATGGGAATGGGAGGGCCATCCCCTTCTGATATTCGGGAGAAATTGAAGGTGGAGAGGGACGAAAAGGGACTGGTACAGCAAATGAAGACTGACATCGAGCGCCTCCAATCAGAGGCGATGTCCCGGGAGGAGAGTCTTTCCGAACTCGAAAAGCTTTTACAGGCCAAAAAGGAGATCCTCGCTCATACCCCCTCCATCTGGCCGGTCATGGGTTGGGTCACATCAGGTTTCGGTTTTCGGACCAATCCCTTTACCGGATTAACGCAAATGCATGAAGGCATCGATATATCGAATCGGACAGGAACCCCGGTGATCGCCCCGTCCAATGGGATCGTTTCAGACGTCGGAAACGATTGGGCTTACGGAAGGACCCTGGTGATCTCCCACGGATTCGGAATGATTACCCGCTACAGCCACCTCAATAAAATTTTAGTGAAGGTCGGACAGAAGGTGAAACGGGGAGAAAAGATTGCTGAGGTTGGGGCAACCGGGAAAACAACAGGTCCCCATCTCCATTATGAAGTGAGAATCAATGGGATTCCTGCCAACCCCTTGCGATATATCTTGAATTGATCGTCCTCACTCTATAAAAAGAGTGCGAGGGATTTAGATCATGTACGGAACGCCCGATGAAGGAAACTTTGTCGGGTTTTTTTGTTTATTGAATCTGTCTCATATAAATTATATAATTTTTTGACACATTCGATCGCGGCGAGCCCCGCCTTTGAAGGCGAGGTAACCCCCGTGTTCTTTCCAAAAGGAATTTTATCCCCGGCCTCGCGGGGCAGGGCTTTCTAATAGGGTAAAGAAGCGCGGCAGGAGTAAGGGAAGGGAGAAAAGTCGGATGATTGGATCATTGATCAAGAAGATCGTCGGGAGTAAAAATGAAAGGGAACTGAGAAGGATCCGCCCACTCATCCATCAGATCAACCAGATGGAGACCAAAGTCAGTTCCCTTGGTGATGATCAACTCCGGGCTAAAACTTCGGAGTTCAAAGAACGGGTTGAACGAGGGGAATCACTGGAGGAGATTCTTCCTGAGGCTTTTGCCGTTGTCCGGGAGACAGCGAAACGGACCCTCGGAGAACGCCACTACGATGTCCAGTTGGTCGGTGGCATCGTCCTTCACGAAGGCAAGATCGCCGAAATGGCAACCGGTGAGGGGAAGACCCTGGTGGCCACCCTGCCTGCCTATCTGAATGCCCTCCAGGGTAAAGGGGTCCACATCGTGACGGTCAATGACTACCTTGCGAAGAGGGATAGTGAGTGGATGGGAGTGATCTATAGATTCCTGGATCTTTCCGTTGGGGTGATCGTCCACGAGTTAAATGACCAGGAACGGAAGAAGGCGTATGGTTGCGATATTACTTATGGGACGAATAACGAATTCGGATTCGACTACCTCCGGGATAACATGAAATTTGATATCAACGATTATGTCCAGCGGGAACTGAACTACGCCATCGTGGACGAGGTGGATAGCATCCTGATTGATGAAGCCAGGACCCCACTCATCATCTCCGGTCCCGCCGAGGAATCGACGGATAAATACTATAAGATCAACCGCATCATCCCTTCTTTGAAACAGGGGAAAGATTATCAACTGGAGGAAAAGAGCCACACGGCCTTTTTGACCGAGGAGGGAGTCGCGCATGTGGAGAAACTGCTCCACGTGGAGAATCTCTACGATCCCCGGAAGAT
>JBFMAE010000182.1:0-3657 GCA_040756085.1 Thermodesulfobacteriota bacterium
CTTTTCCGTAAAAAGAAATTCCCCAAATCTCCTCATATAGGCTGCCTGGATATCCAGGATCGAATGCCGGCCGTCAAAAAGGGAGACGATGAAATAGAGAGGAGGAGGTATAAAGAGGGCCTTTTCGCTAATGTTCTGTGGATCCTGGAGACAGAGCAGGGTTTGACCTGAGCTTTGGACCGGAAAGATATTGATATGCCTCAATTTGGGAAAATCCACAGGTTGATGTCTTTGGTTAACTGGTTAGGGTAATTATGTTAGTTTGGTCGAAAGGTTACGTCATCGGTCTTTTGATCTGAGCCTTAACCTATTGGCACTAAACCCTGCCCGCGGTAGGCAGGCAAACGGGCTTCATAACCCAAAGACCATTTTCATAGTTTGAGGATACAAAATTGGAAAAAATTTTTACCTTCGTTAGCTATGAAACAAAAGAAAAGAAGTAGAAAAATTTCGGGTTCTTAACTAACCGTAGCACTCATCGTCTCCCGTTCTTCGTTACGGGGGCCCGAGTGTTTCAATGCCAATGCGATGGCTTCGTCCATCCTCTGGATGAATTTGAAATTCATCTCCTTCCGAATATGCTCTGGAATCTCTTCCAAGTCTTTCTCATTCTTCTTCGGAAGGATGATCGTCCTGATCCCTGCCCGCATCCCGGCCAGGACCTTTTCTTTAATGCCGCCCACGGGAAGGACTAAACCCCTCAAAGTAATCTCACCAGTCATGGCCACATCGCTTCGGACAGGTGCGTTGGTCAAAAGGGAGGTCAGCGCCACAAACATAGTCACTCCAGCCGATGGTCCATCTTTTGGAATGGCCCCTGCCGGCACATGGATGTGGATATCATTCTTCTCAAAAAAGTCCTCCTCAATACCGAGTTCTTTCGATTTGGATCGGACATAGGCCAGGGCAGCCTGTGCGGACTCCTTCATCACATCTCCCAGCTGGCCTGTCAATGTCAATCCCTTTTCTCCCCGCATCTTCGTCGCTTCGACAAAGATGATATCTCCTCCGGTTGGTGTCCAGGCCAGGCCTGTCGCCACCCCTGGATCAGAGGTCCTCTCCGCTACCTCGGGGAAGAATTTGACCGGTCCCAAAAATTTGTGCAGGATCTCCGGGCCGATCATCACCTTCTCATTAATCCCCCGGGCGACATCCTTGGCCACTCCGCGACAGATGGCCGCAATCTCTCTCTCCAGATTTCTAACCCCTGCCTCCCGGGTATATGAACTGATGATCATCTGTAGGGCGGCATCCTGAAATTCAATGAACTCTGAACTCAACCCATGCTCATTAATCTGTTTGGGGATCAGAAACTCCTTGGCGATCATCATTTTCTGGTCTTCACTATAGCCGGGAAGCTCAAGGGTCTCCATTCGATCCTTGAGGGCAGGTGGGATGGTATCGAGCACGTTGGCGGTGGTGATGAACATCACCTTTGAGAGATTGAAGGGCACATCGATATAATGATCGGAGAAGGAAAAGTTCTGTTCCGGATCCAATACCTCAAGAAGTGCAGAGGAGGGATCTCCGCGGAAGTCCATTCCAATCTTATCCACCTCGTCCAGCATGAAGATCGGATTATTCGATCCCGCTTTTTTTATCCCTTGAATGATCCGGCCTGGAAGGGCTCCCACATAAGTTCGCCGATGCCCCCGGATCTCCGCTTCATCTCGTACCCCACCTAGAGAGATCCGGATGAACTTGCGCCCCATGGTTCGAGCAATCGACCTGCCGAGAGAGGTCTTTCCTACCCCTGGCGGGCCGACGAAACAGAGGATCGGTCCCTTCATGTCCGTCTTCAGTTTTCTGACAGCAAGGTATTCCAAAATCCGTTTCTTCACCTTTTCCAAATCGTAATGGTCTTCATCGAGAGTCTTCTGGGCATTATCGATATCGAGATTATCCTCTGTTGTTTCCGACCAAGGGAGTTCCCCTAACCAATCCAGATAGGTTCTGGCCACCGTATATTCTGCCGAGGCAGGAGGGATCTTGGAGAGACGATCCAATTCCTTTTCCGCAGCCGTCAGGGCTTCCTGTGGCATCTTCGCTTTATTAATCTTCTCCCGGAGATCCTTGATCTCTGTGGAATGCTCATCCATCTCTCCCAGTTCTTTCTTGATCGCCTTCAACTGCTCCCGGAGATAGTACTCCCTCTGGGTTCGATCCATATCCTCCTTAACCTGGGATTGGATCTTATTGCCCAATTCCAATACCTGTACCTCTTTGTTGAGGAAGAGGTGAACTTTAGTCAGGCGCTCCCGAATATCGAAGGTCTCCAGAATCCCCTGTTTTTCAGGGGTCGAAAGATTGAGATTGGAGGCGATCAGGTCGGCGAGGATCGCCGGTGATTTCACATTATTGACCATCGTCCCCAGCTCCGCGGTGAGGTAAGGAGCTAATTCCACAGCCCTCTGGAAGAGGTTCTTCAAATTCATCATGAGGGCATCGATCTCCACCCCCTGTTCATAAGCCTCCTCCATCACTTCGCTTCTGGCTTTGAAATAGGGCTCTCTCTGAATGTATTCCTTTACCTTTATCCTCGAGACCCCCTGGACAATCACCCTCTGGCTTCCATCGAGTTCACGGATCATCCTTAGGATCAGGGCGGCTACGCCCACTAAATAAAGGTCATTCTCTTTGGGGTCTTCAATTTCAGATCGCTTTTGGGTGATGACACCGATAATTCGATCCGAATCCATCGCATCATCGACCAGTTTTACAGACTTTTTTCTGCCGACCATGATAGGCAGGATCAGATCTGGATAGAGGACAGTGCCCCTTAAAGGAAGGATGGGGAGCTCATTAGGAATAAAAATTTTCTCATCCTTTCCTTTCTCATCTTTATCAGCACCCCCCCTTGGTAAAAAGATCATGATCTCCTCCTGTGAAAGTGATCGATTCTATTTACAAATATAACATAACCATTACTGTCTCGACTGTCAATGTAACTTATCTCTATGATCTAAAAGGTCTTCCCTTATTGCTCCTTCAAACCTTCATCCATACAAAAGGGTGATAACCTATCATGCCAGCCCTCCAGTATGAGGCTTTTTACAGATATTACAAACCCCTTCATCATTAATGGTACCAATACAGGTCCCGTCACTGCAGGGTGTCCGTTCGGAGAAATCGATTTCCTCCTTATCCTTTTTGAATGGGTTTCCACACCGGCAGCAATAAAGGCTTCCTTCAGGCACCTCTCCTCCGCACTCGGGACAGAGCAGGAAAGGCATTTGCTCATTACAATGAGGACACCTCATTTACTCCTCCTCAATATCAAGATTTCTGATAAACCGTTCGATATCCCGTTTATTCCGTTTCAATTCGGAGAGAAGTTTCTTAGTCCCTTCGTCAGGAAAGAGCCGGTTAAGATCATAGTCTTTCTCCGGAAAGAGAATATTGAGATTGATCTCTCGCTTCTTCTCCTCAGGATGAACCCTCTGGGGTTGCTTGCCCTTCTCTTCCATAATCTCTCTCTTCTATATAGGATAGCCTCCCCGTTTTGTCAACTCCAGATGTTCAGTTTGGAGTAATGAGTTCGCCTGCCTTCGCCGAAGCGCCTGCCCGCCGCACGAGGCTTCGGCAGGCGCGGCTTCACGCAGGTAGGCGAACACCGAACTGTAACTGATAAAGCCTAAAATAGAGACCCCCCTTTGC
>JBFMAE010000183.1:0-26772 GCA_040756085.1 Thermodesulfobacteriota bacterium
CAAGCCCAATTTCATCAAACCAAAGAATATAAGGTTTATTCCCCATACCCTCTCCTTTGAGATCTTCTTTTATAATAACTCAAATCTATCCGAACCCAACTGCCTTGTCAATCCCGTTAGATAGATAGAATAATTCATATCCCCTTGTTCGAAATCCCCGGATTAACCTTACACGTTAAAATCATTAAAAACCTATCTAACGGGATCAACCCCGTCGCCGAATGGGAATGGACTTTTTATCTATTGGGGATGATATCTAATTTGGAAAAGATAAATTTATTTAAATATTAACTTCACATAACAACGGGGGCAAGGGCGATTTTAGCGATGAAAGAATTGGAGATTGATTTTCTAATAAATTATAATTATGATAAATATTTTATGATAAAGAGAAAGGAAAGCCATGAAAAATCCGAAATATGTCTATCTCTTTGAAGAGGCAGATGGTAAGAATAAAAAACTCTTCGGTGGAAAGGGAGCAGGCCTGGCCGAAATGACCCATATGGGTCTTCCTGTCCCGCCCGGATTTATTGTCACCACCGAGGCCTGTCTCCAGTACTATGAGAACAAAAAAAAGGTTCCCAAAGGACTGATGGAAGAAGTGCAAGTAAATCTGAAGAAGGTTGAAGAGAAAACGGGAAAGGTGTTTGGCAGTTCCCAGAATCCTCTTTTCTTCTCCGTCCGATCGGGCGCAGCCCTCTCCATGCCTGGGATGATGGATACCATCCTGAATCTAGGGTTGAACGACGAAACAATTGAGGGGTTGATCCAGATCACCTCCGATGGAAGGTTCGCTTACGACGCCTATCGGCGATTTACTCAACTCTTCGGGAAAATTGCCCTGGGGGTGGATGAACAGGGGTTTGATCAAATTCTTAACAAGATAAAAGAAAGATTGGGAGTCATTGAAGATACCGATCTCGATACAGATTCCCTTAAGGATATCTGTGAACAATATCTGGGATTGATTAAGAAGAAGACTGGGGCTCCTTTCCCGGGAGATCCGATGGTTCAAATGAAACTTGCTATTGAAGCGGTCTTCAGATCCTGGATGGGAAAGAGGGCAGCGGATTACCGTAAAGAATTCAGGATCACACCTGAAATGGCCAATGGAACAGCTGTCAATGTCTGTACAATGGTCTTTGGAAACATGGGTTTTGACTCTGCGACAGGCGTGGCATTCACACGAGATCCTGGCACCGGAGAGAATGTCCTCTATGGTGAGTATCTGGTCAATGCTCAGGGGGAGGATGTGGTCGCGGGAATCCGGACACCCAAACCGATCCAAGAGATGAAGAAGGAGATGCCAAAAATCTATCGAGAATTGGAACGGGTGAGAAGAATTCTGGAAGAACATTTTCGTGAAGTTCAGGACTTCGAATTCACTGTGGAGAAGGAAATACTCTATATCCTCCAGACCCGAAATGGAAAGATGAATGCCCAGGCAATCGTCCGGACCTCCAAGGAGATGACCGCTGAAAAGCTGATCACGAAAGAAAAGGCCGTCCTGAGATTGAAACCTTATGAGTTGGAACAACTCCTCCACAAACGGATCGACCCTAACTTTAAGGGAAAACCGATTGCCGTCGGCCTTCCTGCCTCCCCAGGGGCAGCCTCTGGAAAAGCGATCTTCGATGCCGATGAGGCTGAAAGGGTAGGGAAATTGGGTCACAAAGTGATATTGGTTCGGGAGGAGACAAAACCCGAAGATATCCACGGTTTCTTCGCCTCCCAAGGAATTTTGACAAGCCGTGGCGGAAAGACCTCTCATGCGGCCGTGGTGGCGAGGGGCATGGGTAAGCCCTGCGTTTCAGGAACGGAACAACTCCACATCGATCCAAAGACAAGGGAGGCAACGATCGGGAACATTCATATCAGAGAAGGAGATTTTATCACCATCGACGGTTCCAGAGGAGAGGTCTTTCTGGGAGAGGTCCCAACAGTCGATCCAGAAATCAGCAAGGATCTTCTCACGCTATTGAGCTGGGCTGATGAGATCAGAACGATGGGGGTACGAGCCAATGCCGATACCCCGGAAACGGCGATCAAGGCTAGGCAGATGGGAGCAGAGGGAATTGGCCTCTGTCGAACAGAGAGGATGTTCAATGCCGTGGACCGGCTCCCCATTGTCCGGGAAATGATTCTTGCAGGGTCGAAGGAAAAGCGAGCAGAGGCCATTGCAAAACTTCTCCCGGTGCAGAAGAACGATTTCAAGGAGATCTTCAGAGCAATGGCTGGGCTGCCGGTGACCGTCCGTCTCCTCGATCCACCGCTCCATGAATTTCTCCCATCGGCCGAAGAACTGGCTTCAGAACTCAGAAAACTGGAAGAAATGGAGCGAGCCTTTTCCTCGATGGAAAACATCTCTGAGGCAATGAAGTTTCTGGATCCCGCTTTCCGGGAATCCCTGAAACCCCTCGAACATATGGTTGTAGATATCGCCGAGATCAAAGAGAAAAAACTCGATAAAAAATTGATCCGGAAACAGAAGGAGACATTCAGAAAAGTGAAGGAGATGATGGAGGTCAACCCCATGCTAGGGCACCGGGGGGTGAGGCTTGGAATCACCTATCCGGAGATCTACAGGATGCAGATCCAGGCAATTCTCGAGGCCGCAGCCGAGTTGATCAAAGGAGGTGTAGATGTTCAACCTGAAATCATGGTTCCCCAGGTTTGCACTGCACAGGAGTTAAAGTGGGTTTACCAGCTCGTCAAAAGGATCCAAAAGGAAGTCGAACAGGAATACGGGATCAAGATTCAATTGAAATTTGGAACAATGATCGAAGTGGTCAGGGCGTGCATGAGGGCGGGGAGATTGGCGGAGGTGGCAGATTTCTTTTCCTTCGGAACCAACGACCTCACCCAGGCCACCTTTTCCTTCTCAAGAGAGGATGCGGAAAATAAATTTCTTCCCCTTTATAATGAGCGAAAGATCCTCCAGGATAACCCTTTTGAAGTCCTGGATGTAAAAGGAGTAGGCAGGTTAATGATGATCACCATTGAATGGGGGAGAAGGACAAAACATGACCTGAAGATTGGCATCTGCGGGGAGCATGGGGGCCATCCAGAATCAGTCGAATTCAGTCATAGCATCGGGCTCTCCTATGTGAGCTGTTCTGTTCCACGGCTCCCCATTGCACGTCTGGCAGCCGCCCACGCCAAATTAAAAGAGAAGGAAAGAAAACCTCCCGAAAAATATGATCCAGACGAAGCCTTCAGTATCTTTTTTTAAATCAAAAGGGAATTACGTTGAAAATAAAAGTCGTTGGTTTGGAGGGCTAAGGCTAAGATGCCAGTTTTGTCAATGGGTTAGGTCATTGGTTTTAATGATTTCACTTTACCCATTCACTTTGCCTAGACCGGCTTCCTAACCCTTACCTTAACCTAAAAATTTTCATGTTTTGAGGGTGTGGCCTTTAGGCCATGACTAATTTATTTGGAAAGGAAGGTGCTGCGTCCTAAAATGCCTACATTCCAATTGAAAGCACTTCCCTGTCTTTTAATCTCACATAGCCACGGTGGGTAATTCGAATGTGAGGAATGGCGGATGTTCCAAGGGTATCGATGGTGAGGATAGGCTTTTCCCATTTCACTCCATTCTCTCTTAGTGAGTCTTCGAGTTGTATGATCTCTTCTCTTATCGTCTCCATCGGTTTGAGTGACAGCAGGCCACAGAGGGGAGCAGAAAATTCTGAAACGACATTTTGGATCCTTTAACAGGGGAAGGATTTCTTCATTGGATGGCGCATTGATCTCTTCCGAAGGAGTGAGGCCACACAGAGGGGCAAGGGTGTAATAGAATCTGATCGGCTGTCCCTCTAGCCCTTTCACGATATATTCGATCCCGTCTTTCCCAACAATCGTTCCAAGCTCTATAGTCTCCATAACAACTGTGGTGACACCACTGGGAATCACATGCTTTACAAATTCTTCTATCCCTGACCTGCTCAGATGAGTATGACCCTCGATCAGACCAGGAAGAAGAACCATACCTTTTACATCGATCACTAACGTCTTATCGTCTCTTAAGGGATGATGATCAGGACCGACATAGGCGATCATCTCGTTCTTGATCCAGATCGATTGACCGCTGAGAAATTCTCTGGTGAAGACATTGAAGAGAGTACCATTAGTAATGACAGTATCAGGAGGAGTATGACCTAAAGCTACTTCACTGAGTATATTTCTTTTCTCTATATCGTTCATGCAGTGTTTCATAACAAAGACATAAGCATCCTGTCAAATGTCTGGATAAAGAATGGGCGGTGAAGCACCTTTCGCCTCATCGAAGTCGATTACGAACCCTCACCTTCGATATTCGATCCTGGAGAAGCGATGAAACCTGGAGCGCCGGATATCCATGAACCTTTTGTGTCTCACCTGTAAAACCCATCTTTGGTCAAGCTATATGTGTATTCCCGAATTAAATTCGGAGAGAGTCTATCGGCCGCCTATACACAAACTGAAATTAAAAATTCTTAAGTTTCGATATGTTAAACATTCGCCAAAAAAAGTGTTGACAAAATAACGTGAAGGTATATTATCCGAGAAAGGTTTTTCGAATTAAATTCGTATCTTTACTTATTCATTCCTTATCCGTATGAAAAGAAAGACGAATCTTATTCAAAACACAATTACAAACCGAGAGCCTGAGAGAAAGAGACAAATATTGACCTCTGCCATTAAGATCTTTGGAGAAAAAGGTTTCCAAAATGCTACGATTGCCGAGATCGCCAAAGATGCTGGTATTGGGGATGCCACAATCTATGAATATTTTAGAAACAAAGAAGATCTTTTACTAGCAATCCCTGTTGAGATCACCAAAGAACTCATTCCACAAATCAATGACCATATGATGGGTATCAAAGGTTCTTTCAACAAACTGCGAAAATTTATCTGGTGGTGGCTTAACTTCGTTGAAAAAAATCCCGGATACGGAACCATTGTCCTATTAGAGATAAAGACAAATAAGTCTTATGCATCCACGGAGGCTTATCAAGCGGCTAGAAACTTTTATCAAATCGTGCTCGACATAATCAAAGAAGGTCAAGAAGAAGGAATAATTAAGAAGGAGATTAATATTTATTTGGCCCGCAGTCTCTGCGTTGGAGTGATGGAACATATCATCATTCGCTGGCTCTTGAAGGACAGAAAATATTCACTCACCCAATATGCTGATGAGTTGGCAGATCTTTTGATCGATTCCTTTAAAAAAACCGGTGTGTGACGTTTCGGAAAAAAAGGTTGGTTATTTCTCGTTGAAAAGGAACCTGTCTTTCTTATGTTAGGGCTGTTTTAGCCTCTAAAATTAAGATTGGAGAAGCAGATTGCGCATACCCAAATTTGAATATTTCCGCCCCCAATCGATGGAGGATGGTTGTTCTCTCCTCTATCGCCATAAGGCAGAAGCAAAGATCTTAGCCGGGGGGACTGATCTCTTCGTCAAAATGAAGAAAAAAGAGATTCTTCCCAGGGTGGTTATCAGTCTGAAGGGGATCCAGAAATTAGACGGGATCGAATGGGATGATAGAGAGGGTCTAAAAATTGGCCCCCTCGTCTCCCATGAGGCTCTTGTCAATCATCCGATCGTCAGAGAAAAGTTCGATTTTCTCTCTGAAGCCTGTTTTAAGATCGGAACCCGTCAGGTGAGAAACATGGGAACCCTGGTGGGCAACCTCTGTAATGCCTCCCCCTCCTCAGATGCCTCTGCCCCTTTATTAGTTTTGGAAACAAAATTGAAGTTAGTTCACCTTTACGGTGAAAGGACCATCCCTCTTGAAGAATTTTTTATCGGACCTTTCCAAACCATTCTCGATCCTCAAGAAATCGTGGCAGAGGTTCAGATCCCTAATCCTCCACTCTTCTCTGCCGGTTCTTATCAATACATCCATAAAGCCTCCTCCGTTGGAGAAAGTCTGGTCGGAGCTGCTGTGTTTCTCACGATGGATCCAAAAGACTCTACTTGTCAGGAGGCAAGGATTAGTCTTTCCTCTGTTGCTCCAACCCCCATCAGGGCGAAGGCTGCGGAAAGGATGTTGAAGGGAAAAAGATTGGAAGAGAAGATCATAAGGGAAGCGGCTCAAGCGGCCTCGGATGAAACCCAGCCTCGCTCCAGGCCTTGGTATCGACGGGAGATGAGCAGGGTATTGGTGGAACGTGCAATCCTTCAAGCGATGGAGAAAATCAGATGAAAAAGGGATTGATCGAGTTAAAAATTAATGACGAATTTTACGAATTGGCCGTGGAACCTCAAAGAACACTCTTGGAAGTGTTGAGGGAGGATTTAGGTCTCACAGGAGCAAAGGAGGCTTGTGGCACAGGAGAATGCGGTGCCTGTACCGTCTTAATTGACGGCAAACCCATCCTTTCCTGCTTGACGTTGGCGATCGAACTCCAGGGAAAAGAGATTACCACCATCGAAGGCCTCGCTAAGGCCGGTGAACTCCATCCTTTACAGAAGACTTTCATTCAGTACGGAGCTATTCAGTGCGGCTATTGTACGTCAGGGATGATCCTCAATGCAAAATCTATTCTCGATGAAAATCCAAAACCCTCAAGAGATGAGATCTTAAAAGGATTGGAGGGTAACCTTTGTCGATGCACAGGCTACAATAAAATCCTGGAAGCCGTCATGGCAGCCTCAACAGGAGAGGATTGATATGGAAGAGTTATCTTTCGTTGGAAAAAGTGTTCCTAGAAAGGATGGTGCGGAAAAGGTCACAGGGAGAGCTCTTTATACCGTGGATATGGTTCTTCCAGGGATGTTATGGGGTAAAATTTTGAGAAGTCCCTACCCTCATGCCAAGATACTTCATATCGATACTACCCGGGCGGAGAAACTGCCTGGGGTGAAGGCAGTGATTACAGGGAAGGATACCCTTGGGATCAAACATGGATTCGTGGAGACCCCGCGGTATCCTCCTGACCAATACCCCTTAGCCATGGATCGGGTTCGATATATAGGGGAAGAAGTTGCCGCTATTGCAGCCCTTGACGAATATATTGCCGAAGAAGCTTTGAGTCTCATCCGGGTCGACTACGAGGAACTTCCCGCGGTCTTTGACCCTGAGGAGGCCATGAAGCCCGAGGCTCCCGAGATCCATGCCAGCCATCCAAAGGTCAAAGAGCCTTACAAAAATATTGGTGGAAAGACGGAGACCGGATGGGGAAATGTTGAGAAAGGATTTTCCGAATCCTACCTTGTCCGTGAGGATCGATTCGAGGGGCAGCTAAGAACCCATTGTTACATGGAACCCCAGGCCACACTGGCCAGTTTCGATCTTTCCGGGAAACTAAATGTCTGGACTTCAAGCCAGGGGCCCTTTATCAAAAGGGCGAAATTGGCCACAACTTTGGGACTCCCTTTCAATAATGTTCGTGTTTTGAAAGCCTATGTGGGAGGAGCATACGGAGGCAAGATCGACCTTTTCTCCCACGAATTCTGTGCTTCTCTTTTATCAATCAAGGCTAAAAGGCCGGTGAAGATCGTTTGCACAAGGGAGGAAGTGTTCGAAGCTGCCAGGCATGGCCAACCCATCCTTGTCGAGCTGAAAACAGGTGTCAAAAAAGATGGAACCTTAGTTGCTCAACAAGTCAAGGTGATCAATAATAGCGGCGCCTACCGGGGGAGCGGGGTGGTCGTCATTTTCCTCTGCTGGGGTTTTGCTATGCTGGCCTACCGAATTCCAAACCTGAAATATGAAGGTTACTCCGTATATACAAACAATCCTGTAAGGGCCCCTCAGAGGGGACATGGTGCACCCAATTTCCGATTTGCTGTAGAGTCCCAGATGGATATGATCGCTGAAGACTTAGGAATTGATCCTGTGGAGATCCGACTGAAAAATGCACGGCAGAAGGGAGAGGTTCTTCCTAATGGAGATTCAGTGAAGAACTGCGGTTTGATAGAATGCATTCAAAAAGCTGCTGAAGCCACCCAATTTAAAGAAAAATATGGGAGGAACAAATCACTGGTGGAACAAAAGATAAGGAAGGGAATTGGGATGGGAGTTTCTTCCTATTTCAGTGGCTCTCTCATTTACCCCAACACATCTGCCGCTATTGTCAAATTGAATGACGATGGCACAGTATCTCTGATCACCGGTGCCTTGGATATCGGCCAGGGGGCCGAAACCATTCTATGTCAAATTGTCGCTGAAGAACTTGGGGTTTTGATGGATGATATTCGGGTTGTGGCAGCAGATACCGAGACCACCCCTGTCGATATTGGCTCCTGGATCAGTGGAGGGGCTTATGTTTCTGGAAACGCTGTCAAGATTGCTGCCTCCGATGCGAGGCGTCAACTTTTTGAAGTTGCGGCAAAAGAGCTTGAAGCCAATCCCGAGGAATTAATTGCAAAGAACAGAGAGATCTTTGTCAAAGGCTCTCCAGGACGATCCATCTCTTTCACTCAGGCGGTGGCTGCGAGTATTGCAAAGCACCGAGGGAATCCCATTATTGGTCAGGGACACTACCGAACAATGAAAGACGTGCCGACCCACCCGAGCCTTGCCACCACTAAAGGTAGATGGAGTGACAACTATGCCTTTGATGCCCAAGTAGCCGAGGTTGAGGTCGATATGCAAACCGGCCAAGTAAAACTTGTGAAAGCCACCACAGCCCATGACTGTGGTTTTCCCATAAACCCTCTATTGGTTGAAGGCCAAATCGATGGCCAGGTCTCCATGGCTCAAGGCCATGCCCTCTGGGAGGAGGTCTTGATGGAGAATGGTAAAACCCTCACGAAATCTTTCCTCGATTACAAGATTCCTTGTGCTAAAGATATGGTCGAATCCCAGTATATTGACGTGATCACGGAAGGATACCAGAAGGATAGACCTTACAATACCAAGGAAGTGGGAGAAGGATATGTCTCAGGGATGGTGGCCGCCATCGCCAATGCCGTATATGATGCTACGGGAATGAGGATAAAAACGCTCCCGATCCTTCCTGAAAAGATATCGATGGGATTACAGGGAAAGAGAGATAAAAATGGGAACAATGTCCTAAAGAATAAAAGATATTAAGCGGAAAACTTATTGGTGTTTAGGATGGAATCAGTAGGGCCATTATAAAGTTCCCTTTAAAAAGGAAGGGAGAGGGAAAATGGAAAAGGTCATAATGTGGAAACCTGAATTGGAGACGATGCCAAGAGAGAAACTCATGGAGCACCAGCTTGATCTTTTCAGAAAGCAGATGGCCTATGTCTATGAACGAGCCCCCATGTACCAGAGGAAGTTTGATAACGCTGGGGTGAGACCTGAACACATCAAAACCTTAGAGGATGTGAGTAAGGTTCCCTTCACAGTCAAGGAGGAATTGAGGCAAAGTCAGGAAAAATATCCCCCCTTCGGAGATTTTCTCTGCATTTCCCCAGAAGAAGGGATTAGGGTCTTTCAAACCACTGGAACCACGGGAATACCTGTGCGATCTTTATTGAGTAAGAAGGACTGGTTAGAAGTCTACTATGACCAGTTTATGTACTTTATGTACGGGTATGGAATTACCAAGGCTGATACCATATTTATCCCTTTTAACTATGGACTCTACTTAGCGTGGTGGGGAATTCATTCATCCTTTGAACAGGCTGGGGTTCTTGTTATCCCAGGTGGCGGACAGAGTTCCGAAGATCGAATCAGAAACATCCTTGAATGGAAACCGACCGTCGTTTGTGGAACGCCTACATACGTCCTTTTCCTCGGTGAGGTCGCAAAGAAGATGGGCGTGGATCTCTCAAAGACGACTGTCCGAATCGTAATTACTGCAGGAGAGCCAGGAGCTCAGGTTCCATCAACGAAAAAAATGATTGAAACCATATGGGGAGCAAAGAACTACGATGACATCGGTTCAACAGAGATATCTAACTTCGGTTTTGAATGTGTAGCTCAGAAGGGAACACATGTAGTTGAAAGCATGTTTCTCGCAGAAGTGATCGATCCGCAGACGGGCAAAAATCTCAGTCCTGTTGAAGAGGGAGAGCTGGTGCTCACGAACCTTTGCTGCGAATCGATACCTCTGATCCGATGGCGGATGGGGGATATTGTCAAATTCAACTACGAGAAGTGCGATTGTGGTCGGACATTCCTTCGATTAGATGGAGGGATCATCGGCCGGGCGGATGATATGTTCCAATTTGGTGGGGTCAATATCTTTCCCTCCGCCATTGAAAATTTTGTTCGCGAAACAAAAGAGTTTTCAAATGAATATCAAGTAATCGCACCCAAAATGGGGGCGGGAAAGCATTTAAGAATTCGGGTGGAACCTTCCTTCCCTGCCCTCTCCAAAGAAGAAATGGATCGAGCTGTAAAGGCTTTCAAAGAAACTTTCAAATTTCGAATCGGTGTCACTCCAGATGTTGAAGTGGTCAAAATCGGAGAGCTTCCCCGATTTGAGGGCAAGGCTAAGCGGGTGATCAGGGAGGTCTGAAAAGAAGAATCCGTTTAATAGAAAGGAGGTGAAACTAATTGAATGGATTTAAGCCGATCCCTTTACAAACACCTTTTCTGAAAATTAGTGTTGATTTTTTAGTAACAGCGTAATAGCATAACAAAAAATCTTACCATAACAGAAAATCTTACAAGGAGGTTGCTATGAAAAACAAAACATTAGCAAGTAATATTGGCATAAGGTTGCTCCTGATGTTAACTATTGTAACCTTCCTATGTGTTCTGAATCCGAAAGTATCTATAGCTCAACCCATAGTGCTCGGTGTCCCTATTTCCCGAGGATATCCTGACGGCGTGGACGCAGAACGAGGAATAACATTGGCTGTGGAAGAAATTAATGCCAAGGGAGGGGTTAATGTAGCTGGGAAAATGCGTCCTTTCAATCTTGAAATAATGGATACCCGCGACCTTGAACCAGGTGTACCGGTTGCCGAGGCACTTCTGGCAACGGAGAGATTAATTATAGAAAAAAAGGCGAATTTCATTGTGGGTGGTCCTATCCGGTCGGAGGCAGCTTTGGCAGCTATGGACGTATTGTCCAAGCATAAGACAGTGTCAATCCTTTCCGCAGGAGTTTTAAGCCCTGCCTACCACAAGCGGGTAGCTGATAACTACGATAAGTACAAATATTGCTTTAGAACAACGGGGAGTGTAGTCCCTATGATACAAGGGACATTAGGAACTTTTGAGTCGATTAAAGCAAAAAAGGGATTTGATAAAGCTTTTATTATGGTGCAGGATGTGGCCCATGCTCGAGCTGCTGGTAACCTTCTGAAAGAAGGACTTGAAAAGCAAGGGTGGAAAGTCATTGAGCTTGAGATATATCCAACCGGAACGACCGACTTCTCTGTCGGACTATCCAAAGCGAAAGAAGCAAAGGCACAGATTTTAATACCGTGGTTCGATATGCCTGAAGTCTCCATTTTAATGAAACAGTGGTATGATATGAAGGTGCCGGCGCTACCTATTGGCTACATCCATGCGCTTCAGGATGAAGGGACTTGGAAGGCTACGGATGGTAAAGTGGCTTATGCGGTCGTTCTCTATGCAAAGGCAGGTTCTGTAGCAACCAAGGCCATTCCCATGAGCGAGGCCTTCGTTTCTGGCCATAAGAAAAAGTATGGAGTAGAGCCCAGGTCGGAATGGACGTCCACCAGTTATACGGTTGTTTACATTCTAAAGGACGCCATTGAAAGAGCTAAGAGCCTTAACCCTGCTCAAATCATACCGGCTTTAGAAAAAACCGATATGATGGGGACTTATGGTAGGGTAAAATTTGACCCCAAGAGTCACCAAATTGTTGAGAACGGTGACCCAGCGGAGACTGCCGTAGGCACATGGGCCCAATGGATAGATGGCAAAAGAGTGATTGTCTTTCCAGATAAAATAGCTACTCGAAGTTTAGAGATGCCGCCTTGGATGAAGTGAGGCGAGATGCACATTTTTATTTTCGGGCTCGTAAATAGTATCATTTTGGCCTTAATAGCCAGTGGTTTTGCATTGGTATACGGTGTCAGCCGATTGGCTAATTTCGCTCATGGCGCCCTGTATATCTTGGTAGGATTTGCAACTTGGCTTTTCCTAAACCGGCTGGGGATAAACTATATAGGGTCCATATTCCTCTCTATCATTATTGTGTCAGTCATTGGTGGTGTAATATATCGTTTCTTCCTTATCCGAGTAAAAGGCATGCCGGCATCGGAGATTATTGCCTCTTTAGCCATAGGGATAGCCATTATGGAGCTGTTTCGCTGGAGGGGGTTTATCAGTGAGGCTTATATGCTTCCCCCTTTTGTTGCTGGTTCCGTAAATGTAGCTGGAGTAGTGATCGATTGGCAGCGACTCATCATCATAGGTGTTGGTTTGGCAATGATGTTATCCTTGTGGCTGTTTACTCACCATACGAAAGTAGGCTTATCTCTTAGGGCCATCGCTCAAGATAAGCATGCCAGTATGATGTCAGGGATAGAGCCGGACCGAACAGCGGTGATTGCATTAGCAATGGGGTCAGCCTTAGCTGGAGTCGCTGCTGTAGTAATTCTCCCTCTGGGGAATATCACCGTAGAAACAGGATACATGGTTCTGATCGATGCAATAGCCGTGTGTATTATCGGAGGACTCGGTAGCTGGGCAGGTGTCCTTGCCGGTGCTTTTCTGTTAGGCTTTTCTCGAATACTGACTGCAGCTTTTATAGGACCCCACTGGCAAATGGTGGTGGTTTTGTTATTCATTATTCTTACACTGATACTCAAGCCTTCGGGACTTCTTGGGAGACAAAAAGAACTTGAGGAGAGGGTTTAGGATTGGATGAAAAAATAAGGCGTAAGGAGAGATTAGACCGGGGGATCAAAGTACGAACGGAAGGCATATATGCTATTTCTTCATGGCGGGGAATAGCATATATGGCCTTACCAACGTTCGCTTTTGTCTTAGGCCTGCTTATAATCCCTTTAGTTGTGCCATCGATGGCCTGGCAAAAGATTCTGATTATTGCCTGTATTTTCGCTTTTTTGGCTTTAAGCTTTGATTTCTTAGCTCATTTTGTCGGAATCGTCTGTTTAGGTGGAGCTTTCTTCACAGGAGTTGGTGGCTATATCTCTGGGGTTCTGAACTCAGCATTTGGGGCCCCGCTGGTGATCACCATTCCTATAGCCACCATTGGTGGGGCAGTTATTTGCACGCTGTTTTTACTTCCCTGCTTGCCAATGCGAGGCATTTACTTTGCCATTGTAAGTCTAATGTATCCACTGCTATTTGCGAGAGTTATTCAAGCTCTTGATATTTTTGGTGGCACCGATGGCTTACCTGGACTTGCTACTTTTCCCAATATATGGGTTGAGCTCTATTTAATTTTACCAATGATTCTCATCCTAACCTTCGGTCTAAGAAGACTGGTTAATGAAGACTTTGGGATGGTGCTACGGGCAATAAAAGATAATGACCAGGCAGTTAGGGCTTCCAATATCAATATCACTTGGTATAAGACGAAAGCAGTATTTTTAGGCTCAGCGATAGGCTGCTTTGCTGGAGCTTATCTTACTCACCTTTACGGCTGGGTAGGGTTATCCTTATTTGCTTTAGACTTTTCCATATTCCCCATTGCTGCTACTGTGGTCGGAGGGGTAGGTACTTTAGTTGGTCCTGTCATAGGAGCTTTCATCCTGGCCCCATTGTCAGAAATGCTTCGAGAATTTGGACCACTAAGGGTGGTCTTTTATAGTCTCATATTAGCAGGGCTCGTAATATTTCGCACTGAAGGTTTGGTGCCTTTTTTAGAGAGAAAATATCATCAGTTTGAACGTTGGATAGAAGTATGAATAAAGACGTTATTCTTCAAGTGAAAGGGGTTAGCAAATCATTTGGTGGGGTGAAAGCGGTACATAATGTAAGCTTTGACTTATTAAAAGGTGAAATTCTAGGCATTATTGGTCCCAATGGCTCAGGAAAAACCACATTAGTCAACATCGTAACTGGTTTTGTTAAGGCAGACTCGGGTATAGTTTTTGCTGAAGGGAAAAAACTTATCGGATTACCACCTTATAAAATTGCTGGCCTGGGGATTGTCCGTACCTTCCAAATACCAAGACCCTATCACTCCTTATCCGCTATTAAAAACTTAGTGGTCCCGTTATATTCTTCAAGGATTATGCGCACGATTGTAGGCAAGCTGGGAGATAGAGATACAGTCGCTTTGGACATATTAGAGGAAATTGGTTTTGAGCGGGATGCCTATGTTCCGTATAAACAAGCCTCTACCTTTCCCGAAGGTTATCTAAAACGCCTTGAGTTAGCGAGATGCCTTGCTTTAAGACCTCATGTCATTATCATGGATGAGCTTTTCTCGGGGTTGAGTGTCAGCGAGATTACAGCAATGATTCCTATCGTAGAGAAACTCCAGATGAATGGTATAACCATCATCATGGTGGAACATAGGGTAAGAGAGCTTTTCCAATTAGCTCATAGGGTGATGGTGATGAATTTTGGAGAAAAGATTGCGGAGGATGTCCCGGGCGAGATTATTAAAAGCGAAATAGTCAAGCGAGCTTACCTGGGAGTAACATAGAACGATGCTGGAAATCAAAAATCTTATGGTCTTTTACGAGAATGCTTTAGCGCTCAATAATGTGACCCTCGCATGTCGGGAGGGCGAAATAACAGGAGTTTTTGGACCTAACGGCGCGGGCAAGTCAACATTGATGTTTACTATCTCAGGAATAATCCTGGATATGAAGAAAACAGAGATAATGATGGGAGGGGAAAGAATAACTGTACTCGGTGAAATCCAATTCAGGGGGAAAGATACCATAAATGTTAAGCCGAGTGAAAGAACCAGAAAGGGGATTGTCCTTTGTCCAGAAAGACGCCGAATTTTTCCTGAAAGTAGTACTCTTGAAAATCTGAAAATAGGTGGTTATTTGGCAACACGCCTTGAGGCAAAAAGAACTCTTGAATATGTGTTTAGCCTTTTCCCAGCTTTAAAAGATCTAAAAAATAGGGAGGGTGGTTTCTTGAGTGGTGGTGAACAGCAAATGCTTGCCATTGGCAGAGCATTAATGGCTCAACCGAAGCTATTACTACTTGATGAACCCTTAATGGGACTTAGTCCGGCTATACAATCAAGACTTGTTCAAGCTGTTAAAGAGATCAAAGAGAAAACTGGAATTACGATATTAATGACTGAACAATATGCTCAACCTATCCTCCCGATAGTGGATTACGGCTATGTCATGGAAAAAGGGACAATCGTTTTGGCTGGAACAGCGAAAGAACTCACGGATAACCCACACGTAAAGGCAGCTTACCTTGGGGCTTGATTTTCGACGGGCTATTCCTAAAACTGTAAAGAAATTTGGTGGGTAAACCCCGTTAGAAAAGATGAGGCTTTATTAAGGCCTTTCTATATGGAATTGAAATTTTTTCTGGACTGTTAGAAAATGACTTTCTAACGGGGTAAATCATTGGGTGTTTTATGACAATCACCTTAAGAGAGGACAAAAGCATATTTGGCGTTATTGAAACTATTTGTGAGAAATATCCTTACAAACCGGCGATCATTTACTTGGGTGAAAAAATCTCTTATTTTAGACTAAGAGATTTGGTCCGAAGATTTGCCACTGCTTTATCTGATTTAGGTGTGAGGGTTAATGATAAGGTCATGATTTATATTGCCAATTGTCCTCAATTCCTGATTGCTTATTTTGGAATTCAAGAGATCGGTGCAATCCCAGTACCTGTTTCCCCTATTTACACCCCTTTTGAGCTCGAATACATGATGAATGATTCTGGGGTTGAGACGATCATTTGCCAAGATACAAATTTCCGTTATGTAAAGGAGGTATTCGAAAAAACTAATTTAAGGAGGATCATTGTTACTAACCTTGTAGATTTACTTCCATGGTGGAAACGAACGATAGGTAGAGTATTCGACAGGGTCCCAAAAGGTGCAGTCAGAAAGACCAATGAGGTATATCTTTTCAATGAGTTAATAAGAAGATATCCAAGCCAAGCACCAAAAGTGACCATAAATCCTGAGGAACACCTTGCCTCAATTCTTTATACCGGTGGAACAACAGGATTTCCTAAAGGGGTACCAAGTTCTCATGCTAAAATGTTATCCTCCCTAAAGGACTATGGAGATCTGACAAGGGACCATATTCCAGAAGGAGGGAATGATGTCCTCCTCATAACCATTCCTCTTTTTCACATGATGGGACAAGAAGCAATTCTGGGTTGGGGACTAGGGAAAGGTATTCGCGTTGTGTTGATGCCTGTCCCTCAAGTTGATGCCATTTTAGAAGCTATACAAATGTATAAGGTGACTATATTTGTGGGCGTGCCTGCCCTATACCGTATGATCTTGGGAAATGATAGAATGAATTCGTATGACCTAAGTTCACTGAAATATTGCTGGTGTGGAGGTGATGTCCTTCCTTCTGATGTGTTTAAACGATGGCACGAAACATTCCATATTCCATTATATCAGAATTATGGTACCACAGAAATGGGCTGTGTTACTCTAAGTTATTTAGACAGATTTCCTGCGATAGGTAGTATTGGACTTCCTATACCCTCTAAGCAAATTAAGGTAGTTGACCCGGGTACATTAGAAGAAATACCAATAAATAAGGTAGGTGAGCTATTGGTTACTTCTGAATATGGAACAAGGAGTTATTGGAACAAGCCTGAAGAAACCTCCGAATGTTTTGTGGAAATGGATGGGAGGATATGGAACTTAACCAGAGATTATGTTCAAATAGATGAGAACGGGCTCCTATTCTATGTCGATAGAAGTGCGGACATTATAAAGTATAAAGGGTACAGAGTTTCTTGTTCGGAGATTGAAGCCGTATTGCAAGGCTTTAAAGTAGTAAAAGAGGCTTGTGTGATCGGTGTGCCAGATCCAGCAGTAGGAGAGCTGATTAAAGCCATCGTGGTCCTTAAGGAAGACACCAGAGGTGTCGGCGCCTCTGAACTCATTAAGTGGTGTCGCGAAAAGCTTGCCCCTTATAAAATTCCTGACTACATAGAATTTAGGGACATGCTGCCTAAATCCAAAGTAGGCAAATTGTTAAGGCGGGAGATAAGGGAGGAAGAGCGAAGGCGATGGCTAAAGAAAAAATAACCCTTCTATCAAAATAGTTATTCTAATCGATCCTCTTCCATCTTACCCTTGCCCGACAGAGTTCCCGGCTGTCCTCTTTTCTTACTATCGTATACAAAAAGTTCGGGATGGAATCTCTCTGTTGTTTTGAACGGATGGAAAGCTCATCGCCGCAGTTCGATTCTGCGAGAAAGTTTATCTCAAAGGTTGTGATTTGATGGGTCTGGTCCATCTCCAATGGATAACTATCCAGAATCCATTCGATATATCTTGAATTATTGACATGCTGGTGTATATCCAGATCACTATAATGGACCGTGAAAAACATCTCCGCATCGGGCATAGAAACTGATGAGATACTCATCCTCCCAGGTCTTCGGTTTGGATAAACTCTGTGCCATTTCAATTTCCTTAACGATACAAAGTAAAATAGACTCGCAAAGTTGTCAATCTTTCGGTTCGGCCAGGATCAAGGCCACAAAGTCAATAGTAATAAAAAGGGGACGACCCCCTTTTCGAAGATCCATCGGTACGGAACCGGGTTTGCATGAGTGGGGTAAACTAATATCGAAAATGCTCTTGTAAAAAATGAACTTCGTTGATAGTCTAAAGCCATTGAAAATCTCGGTTGGTGGACAATAAAGGGAACTGTATTTTTTAAAAAAGGGCCTTTTCTACAGACAGACTCGTTGGTCAGCACGGAAGAGCAAACATGGGGGATGGTGTTGTTCAATTTCTTGGAAGCGGTGATGCCTTCGGCAGTGGTGGCCGGTATCAAACGTGCGTCTACGGTGCCTCTGAGAATTTTCACTTCTTAATCGATTGCGGAGCTTCTTCCCTCATTGCTATGAGGCGTTGGGGCGTCAACCCTTCCTCCATTGACGCGATTCTGCTCACTTATCTGCACGGGGATCATTTCGGTGGCCTCCCATTCTTCATCCTCGATGCCCAACTCATCTCCAAGCGCACAAAGCCGTTAGTCATTGCCGGACCACCAGGTCTAGAGCAAAGGATTCACGAGGCGATGGAAGTGTTCTTTCCTGGCTCCTCAGGTATCCAGCAAAAATTCTCTATCGAGTTCGTCGAACTCGTGGACGAGACCTCAACGCCGATAGGACCGCTCATCGTCACGCCGTATCGCGTCGTCCATGCCAGCGGCGCGCCTCCCTATGCGTTGCGGGTCGCCTGTTTTAGCAAGGTGATCACATATTCTGGAGACACGGAGTGGACGGAGACGCTTATTCAGGCAGCCCAAGGCGCAGACCTCTTCATCTGCGAGGCATACTTCTTTGACAGGAAGATCAAATATCATCTGGACTATGCAACCTTGATGGCACATCGCCTGGAACTGGGATGCCGCAGGTTGATTGTGACCCACATGAGCGACGAGATGCTGACCAAGCTTCAACATCTTGAGGTCGAAGCAGCAGAAGATGGGAGATGCATCGTATTGTGACCTACTGCTGCCCAACTAAACCATTCTCTCCCCGGGCAGTTCTGGGAAAAACTAAAGGCCCAACAACAGCGTAAAGCCGAACACGGTAAACCACGCCGCTCACGCTGAGCCTTATGCCTCCTTTTTTGACTTCTTAGCTTTCTCTTTTTCAAATATCTTGTTGGCTTCCTTGACTGAGGCCTTCTCATGAATGATCGCACGCAAGGCCTTGATCATGGCAACGGGATAGTCATTCTGCCAGATGTTTCTCCCCAGATTTACTCCGATCGCACCCTTTCCCATCCCGTCATGAACAAACTCAAAAACTTCTAAATCGGTATCCACCTTGGGTCCCCCTGCCATGACTACCGGAACAGGACATCCATCAACCACTTTATCAAAATTTTCACACCAGTAAGTTTTGACAATACGTGCACCCAATTCGGCAGCGATTCGTGAGCTTAAGGCCAGGTAACGGGCATCTCTCTTTTCTAACTCCTTTCCCACAGCGGTGACAGCCATCACAGGAATGCCATATTTTTCTCCTTCATCAACTAATTTAGCAAGGTTCAGTAATGACTCCTTCTCATGTTCACTCCCGACAAAGATTGAAATGCCCACTGCGGCTACATTCAGACGGATGGCCTCTTCCATGGAGGTAGTAATCCCTTCATCCGAGAGGTCTCTTCCCACCATGCTGGTCCCACCGGATACGCGAAGAATGATAGGTTTGGTGTTTTCAGGATCGATGGATGAACGTAACACCCCTCTGGTCACAAATAGGGCATCGCAATAGGGAAGCAGCGGTTGAATTGTTTCGGCAGGTTTTTCCAGTTTCCGTGTGGGCCCTTGAAAATAACCATGATCGATGGGTAAGAACAGACAATGCCCATCGGGTTTAATTAACTGCGCCAAACGATTTTTCATACCCCATTCCATCTTTAACCTCCATTTACACCCTCCTTAACCCCCCTTCATCCCCCAATCTAACGCCCCCTCCACTCTCCCCCTCTTAAATTAAGAGGGGGAAGGGGGGAGTTATAAAGGGGGGAATAGAGGGGGTTACAAGAGCGAATTCATTCTCCGAGAATATACTTCACAACCAGATCCCCAACCTGAGAGGTGCTATACCCCATCTTACCGGCGCTCAGGCTCTTTACATCCCGCTTGACCACTTTCATGATGGCTTCTTCGATCCCCTCGGCCGCTTCTTTCTCCTCAAGAACTTCGAGCATTAACTGGCATGCAGCAATCGCTGCCAGAGGACTGACGACCCCCATGCCTGTATATTTCGGGGCAGACCCTCCCATGGGCTCAAACATCGAAACCCCTTCGGGATTAATATTCCCCCCAGCAGCGATTCCCAATCCTCCCTGAGTTATAGCAGCCAAATCAGTGATGATATCGCCGAACATATTATCCGTCACGATCACATCGAACCATTCGGGATTCTTCACCATCCACATACAGGTTGCATCCACGTGGGCATAATCGGCCTCAATGTCCTCAAACTCCTTTGCCACTTCACGAAAGGTTCTCTCCCAGAGATCAAAGGCATAGGTAAGAACATTGGTCTTCCCACAGAGGGTAACCTTTTTCTTTTGATTCCTTTTACGACAATATTCAAAAGCATAACGGATACAGCGTTCCACGCCCTTTCGAGTATGGATGGCCTCCTGGATCGCAATTTCATCGGGTGTCCCTTTTTTAAGGAATCCCCCAGCTCCGATGTAAGCCCCCTCTGTATTTTCTCTGACAACCACATAGTCGATATGTTCTGGCCCCTTATCTTTCAGTGAGGTCTCGACTCCCGGGTAAAGCCTGACAGGCCTCAAATTGATATACTGGTCCAGTTGAAACCGGATCCTGAGCAAAATTCCCTTTTCCAGTATCCCCGGTTTAACTCCTGGATGGCCAATCGCTCCAAGATAGATCGCATCCACTCCCTTCAACTCTTCCAAGACCGAATCTGGAAGTGTCTCCCGGGTTTTCAGGTAGCGTTCCCCGCCCAGATCGAAATGTTCCAGTTCATATTTGAATTTAAACTTTTCGGAGACTGCCTTCAGAACCTTCAACCCTTCAGCTACGACTTCAGGTCCAGTCCCATCTCCAGGAATCACTGCGATTTTATACATGCTTTGAATTATCCTCCTTGATGCAAAGGTGTAGCGTCGGCATTTATTGCCGACGATATTTCAGAGTTCGCCCCCAGTAAATGGGGGGCGCTACAAATTTTTATTATAGCCAACACAGTGCCTTTTGACCGATATCCTTTCGATAGTGGACCCCATTCCAGGAAATCTTTTTTACGGCCTGGTAGGTCTTCTTGATGGCATCCGGAATATCTTTTCCCAATCCGGTTACCCCTAAAACCCTCCCTCCGTTGGTAACCATCTGGTCATCTTTAAGAGATGTCCCTGCATGGAAGACAAATATATCCTCCATTCGAGAAACTTCTTCCAGTCCCTCAATGGTCTTTCCCTTTTCGTAATCTCCAGGATATCCTCCTGAAGCCATGACCACACACACAGAGGCCCGGTTGTCCCATTCGATCTCGCATTGGTCAAGCGTCCCCTTTATGCAGGCTTCCAGGATAGGGACGATATCCCCTTTCATCCGCATCAAGACAGGTTGAGTTTCCGGGTCTCCGAATCGAGCGTTAAATTCCAGTACCTTCGGATGGTCATCGTGAATCATCAGCCCGGCATAGAGAACGCCCTTATAGGGTCTGCCCTCCTCCCACATGCCCTTGACAATCGGTTTCAAAATCTTTTCCATGATCCTTTCGTGCACCCGACCCGTCACCACGGGGGTAGGTGAATAAGCCCCCATTCCACCTGTGTTAGGGCCACGGTCACCATTAAAAACCGACTTGTGATCCTGGGAGGAGGCCATGGGAAGGATCACCTTTCCATCGGTGAATGCAATATAAGAAGCCTCTTCTCCAATCAAGCATTCCTCGATGACCACGCGATGGCCTGCCTCTCCGAATATCTTCTCCACCATGATCTTTTCAACAGCTTGGAGGGCTTCCTCTACTGTTTTACAGATAATGACTCCCTTGCCCGCTGCCAGGCCATCGGCCTTGACCACAATCGGAGCCCCTTGCCGTCGAATATAGGCTACCGCTTCTTTGGGGTCTTCGAAAATCTCGTAAGAGGCTGTGGGAAGGCGGTATTTTCTCATCATCTCCTTAGCAAAGGATTTGCTTCCCTCGATCTCCGCTGCCTTCTGGCTGGATCCAAAAATGGAAAGGCCTTTCGCTTCGAAAAGATCAACGATGCCTCTGGTCAGGGGTTCTTCGGGCCCAACCACTGTCAGATCGATCTTCTCTTTCAAGGCAAACTCGAGGAGCCCCGCCAGGTCATTTGCTTTAACGGGAACGAGCGTCGCCTGTTGAGATATTCCTGCATTTCCTGGAGAGCAATAGATCCTCGATACCTTTGGACTCTGTGCAATCTTCCAAACCAAGGCATGCTCTCTGCCCCCGCCACCCACCACTAGAACCTTCATAATTACCTCGTGATTCGTGGTTCGTGATTCGTGAGCCGTATGCTTAATTTCCGATTTACGATTCACCATTCACGATTCACGAATTAATGGCGGAAGTGTCTCATCCCTGTAAAGACCATAGCAATGTTATATTCATCTGCAGCGGCGATCACCTCATCGTCTCGAATTGAACCCCCTGGTTGAATGATGGCCGTCGCACCTGCCTCGGCTCCCGTATCCACTCCGTCTCTGAATGGAAACATGGCATCCGAAGCCAAGACCGTTCCTTTTGTCGAAGATTGTGCCTTCATCACTGCCAATCGAGTGGAATCCACACGGCTCATCTGGCCGGCACCAATTCCAATAGTACGATCTTCAAGGACAAGGACAATCGCATTCGATTTGATATGTTTGGCCACCTTCCAACCGAAAGCCATGGCCCTTTTCTCTTCCCCGGTCGGTTTCCTCTTGGTCACCACTTTCCACTGATCCACAGGCGCTTTACCGATGTCACGATCCTGGATTAAAAGCCCACCTACCACTTTTCTGAGGTCTAAACCAATTTGAGGAAAGGACCCAGTGAGAGGGGGCGTTTGAAGGATCCGGAGATCTTTTTTCGTTTTGAGAATCTCCAAGGCCTCTGGATCAAACCCGGGGGCGATGATCGCTTCGAGAAAGATTTCAACCATCTCCTTTGCCGTCTCTTTATCCACAATTCGGTTGAAACCCACCACCCCGCCGAACGCAGAAACCGGATCACAATCTCTCGCCTTCCTGTAAGCATCTGCCAGATTCTTCCCGGAGATAGCGACCCCACAGGGGTTGTTGTGTTTGATGATGACCGTAGCAGACTCTTCGAACTCTTTGACCGTCTCATAAGCAGAGTCAATGTCGAGAATATTATTAAATGATAATTCTTTACCCTGGAGTTGAATGGCATTTGAAACAGAAGGCTCGGATAATAAATTCTCCCGATAAAAAGCTGCCTTTTGGTGAGGGTTCTCTCCGTAACGTAACTCCTGGGCCTTTTTCACCTGAAAGGTGAAGGTCTCTGGAAATTCATAGAGTTTCTTCCCTTTCTCGATCTGGCCAAGGTAGTTGGAGATCGCGCCGTCATAGCGTGCTGTGTGCTGAAAGACTTTCTTCGCCAAACGGAAATTGGTCTCTATCGAAACCTCTCCTTTCTCCTTCAATTCGGAAAGGACGAGATCATAATCACTGGGGTCAACCACGACCGTCACATCGGGGTAATTCTTTGCCGCTGACCGGATCATCGTCGGCCCACCGATATCGATATTTTCAATCGCCTCCTCAAGGGTGCAACCTTCCTTTGCCACGGTCGCTTCAAAGGGATAGAGGTTGACCGCCACGAGGTCGATGGGAAGGATCCCGTGCGCTTCCATCTTCTGGACATGTTCCTTTTTCGATCGCTGCCCCAGAAGACCTCCGTGGACTTTAGGGTGAAGGGTCTTGACCCTCCCATCCAGCATCTCTGGAAATCCTGTATAATCAGAAATATCTTTCACAGAGATGCCCTGTTCCCTCAATGTCTTTGCGGTCCCCCCTGTCGAGAGGATTTCCACTCCCCTATGGGCCAGACCCTTTGCAAACGAAACGACTCCAGTCTTATCCGAAACGCTGACAATTGCCCTCTTGATTTTGCCCATAGCTCCCCCTTCCTCTATAAGGGTTCAAGGATTCAAGGGTTCCAGGGTCCAAGGGTTTATGATTAAAGATTTTACTTGACTCCTAGACCCCTTGGCCCCTTGTATTAATATCCCAGTTCCTCTCCGACTAGAATGATGAGGATATCAGTTAAGGATGGCTTCCTCTCGTGAATCACGACCACCCGACAGATCCGGTTGGGAGTGGTACAGTCCACGCACTTCCCCAGTTTGGCACATGGGACATCGATGTTGAGCCGTCTTGCATTGAGAGGTGCAGCCACATTCTTTATTCTTTTGATACCTTCCTGAACATCCTCCACGATCTTGTTATAGCCGGCAACCAGGATCACCTTTCCGGGACCAAAATTGATGGAGTTGACACGATTCCCAATCCCATCAATGTTAACCAACTCACCGTTCATGGTGATGGCATTGATACTGCTGAGGAAAATGTCAGAGGTCATCTGGAACTTCCGGATCTCAAGGACACTCTCTTTTGAGAGTCCGGGCTTCCAGTGATTATAGACGGTATGGCCCTTTGCTTCCAATTGTTCCAAAATCCCCAATTCCCTTATGGTGAGAGACCCGCCTACCCCCACTCTCTGTTTTGGAGTGATATGTTTCCAAATTCCTTCTAATGCCTCCGCTTTCGATTTGACATAGATTCCTTTGAAATCATGTGCCTCTAGTTTTTCGATTACTTTCTTCGCTCTTTCTTCAATCCACCATTGTTTATTCGGGTCCATCTCTTCCTCCCCTACAGGATTGAAAAGTATTGTTCCAGTTCGTAATCGGTCACCCGGGCCCGGTAGCGTTCCCATTCGATCTTCTTGTTCTCGATAAATTGGTAGAAGACATGATCTCCCAGGGTTCGTTTCACCAGATCGCTCTTCTCGGTAATCTGGATGGCCTCATACAGGTCTTCTGGTAGAGATTGGATCTTATATTTTCTCCTCTCCTCTTTGGTCATCTCATAGACATTTCTCTCCACCGGATCCTGTAAGGGATACCCCTTTTCAATCCCCTCTAATCCGGCTGCCAACATTACAGAAAATGCAAAATAGGGATTGCAGGCTGGATCAGGAGACCGATATTCCACCCGTGTGGCCAGCTCTTTCCCGGGTTTGTAAACGGGAATACGAATGAGGTCCGATCGGTTCCTTTGTGCCCAGGAGATGTAAACCGGTGCTTCGTAGCCCGGCACCAATCGCTTATAAGAATTCACCCATTGGTTGGTCACCAGGGTAATCTCTCTCGCATGTTTCATCAGGCCAGCGATATAACGCTTGGCAATTTCTGAAAGATGATACTCGTCCTTAGGATCAAAAAAAGCATTTTTCTTCCCCATAAAAAGGGATTGATGGGTATGCATCCCACTACCATTCACACCAAATATGGGTTTGGGCATGAAACTGGCATAGATATTGTTCTTGAGAGCCACCTCTTTAACGATCAATCGATAGATCATCGTGCTGTCAGCCATGGTCAGGGCATCGGTATATTTGAGATCAATTTCATGCTGGCTGGGTGCGGCCTCGTGATGGCTATATTCTACAGGAATTCCCATTTCCTCCAGTACGATCACCGTTTGTTTACGAAGGTCACTGGCCACATCAAGAGGGGTCAAATCGAAGTAACCTCCTGAGTCAAGGGTTTCCGGCTTACCCGATGCCTTTTGAAAATAAAAATATTCCAGCTCGGGGCCTACATTAAAGGTATAACCTTTCTCAGCAGCTCTCTTAAGGTTCTTTTTCAGAACCCAGCGGGGATCCCCCTGATAAGGGCTTCCGCCGGGTTCCAGGATATCGCAGAACATAACCCCCACTACATGATCGCTCACCTTCCATGGAAAGATCCTGAAAGTGGAGGGGTCGGGCATGGCCACCATGTCACTCTCGTCGATCCGGGCGAAACCGGCGATCGAAGAACCATCGAAACCCATTCCATCCTCAAGGGCTCCTTCCAGTTCACGAATGGTAATGGAAAAACTTTTTAAAAATCCAAGGATATCAGTAAACCAGAGCCGGATGAACTTGATATCCCTTTCCTTTGCAATACGAATGACATCTTTTTTCCCTAATCTGGCCATCTCTTTCTCCCTATTGATGAATAGATAAAAATATACTTCACATTTAGCATAATCCCCTATTCCGGTCAACCTCTGGCAAACATTTTCTTGCTTGAATATTGACCCAAGGTAACTTCCTGTGTTGACAACTCTGAATCTTTTATGTAAATTTACCCCATCCCATCACAAAAAGAGGTGTTTCCAATTGTTATATAAAAAGACATCTTATAAAAAACAGATTCAGGCTCTCTCCGAAATCAGCCAGGCCATCTCTTCGGATCTATATTTAGATGATATCCTAAAACTGATTGTGACGGTGACGGCCAATGTGATGGACTCTAAAATCTGCTCCCTCTGGATTCTGGATGAGAAAGAAAAAGTTCTGAAAATCCGGGCAACCCAAACGATCAGTGAGGAATACCTCAAGGAGCGTAGTTTAAAATGGGGTGAGGGCGTGGTGGGATATGTAGCCCAGCAGAATAAACCGTTGGCCATCCTCGACGTCCTCAAAGAACCTCGTTACAAGGAGAAAGAATTGGCACGTAAAGAAGGACTGGTTTCCATGCTCAGCGTCCCCTTGACGGTAAAAGATAAGGTGATCGGAGTGATCAATTGCTATACCTCCTATCCCCATGAATTTACTGATACAGAGCGGGCTGTCCTCACAATGGTTGCCAACCAGGCGGCGATCTGCATTGAGAACACGGAATTGATGGTGAAGACCAAGGTGATCCAGGAGGAATTGGAGACTCGGAAAATGGTGGAAAGAGCCAAAGGGATATTGATGAAACAACATGGATTGAGTGAAGAAGAAGCCTTTAAACGGATCCGTAAAGCGAGCATGGACAGTCGGAAGACGATGCGAGAGATCGCTGAAGCCATCCTTCTTACAGAAAAAATGGGTGGTTAGCTGTCCTACTAAAAATACCTCCCAAAAGAGGTCTCTGAAAAAGTCCCCTTAACTCATCCACGACAAGTATACCATTTCCTCTTTCCCTTCATAGGTTCAAGGTCCCATCTTTTTAGCTTATCAACTTCATGGAAGATCTTTCTTTCGAAAAAGG
>JBFMAE010000184.1:0-3911 GCA_040756085.1 Thermodesulfobacteriota bacterium
CTACGGGGAGATCATCTCCAAAAGGTTGCCCCAACTGGAAATCCGTTATGCGGTTCATCCGGAGGAGGCATGGGATTTCATTGAAAAGGCCGAGATCATCCTTTCTTGGAAAATCCCCGACGAGCTATTGAAACGAGCCAAGCGCCTACGATGGTTTTCTTCAATGGCCGCAGGAAACGAAGATCTCGTCAAAAATCCCTACCTTCCTGAGACGGTGGTATTCACAAAAGCAGCCGTTTACGGTGAAATGATGGCAGAATATGTCTTCGCTTATCTTCTCTATTTTTGTCGAGATCTACCGAAATATTTTGAGGATCAGAAGCATAAGGTTTGGGAGCAGATTCGGCCTGACCGTCTCCGTGGGAAAGTAATGGGAATCTTGGGCCTGGGTTCAATTGGAAAGGAGATCGCCAAGCGAGGGAAACAGTTCGGAATGAATGTCCTGGGGGCGAAACGAACCCCTGAAGCAGTCGAGAATGTCGATCAGATTTTCGGACCGGAAGATCTCCAGAAGATGATCCCTCTGGTCGATTATCTCGTCGTCGCCCTTCCGCTGACCTCAGAGACTTATCATCTCTTGGGAGAGACGGAACTCAGCTTGTTGAAGGATGGGGCCGTCCTCTACAGTATCGGTCGGGGAAAGACGGTCGATGAGAAGGCGCTGATCAGAATACTTAAGACTCAAAGAATCAATGCAGTGCTCGATGTCTTTGAAACCGAACCCCTACCGCCGGAAAGCGAACTCTGGAGTCTGGGGAATGTGATCATCACCCCCCATATCTCCGGCATCAATATCCCCGAAGAGATTTGTAAAGAGTTTGTTAAGAATTATGAACGATGGGTAAGAGGAGAACCGTTAACGGGGATCGTGGATCGGGAGAAAGGATACTAAATGTTTTAAGCTCCAATAACCAAATTCCCTGCCTGCGGCAGGCAGGCAAGCTCCAAATAATAACCAATCACAAAAGAATCCAAAATGTTTGGATATTGGGATTTGAATATTGGTGATTATTTGGTTATTGGTGCTTGGTGTTTGGATATTATCACCAAGGAGGATGTTATGGGCCATCTCACAGGAAAAGAAGAAGTTTTAAAGCAATTGCGAGAGAGGCTTCACCAGAATCCCGTTGGGCTTCCTGAACATCCCTCTGTCTTTGAAATATTATCGATCCTGTTTACTGAGAAAGAGGCTGAAGTGGGTGCTAAATTTCCCCTTGGTCTCGTAACCTTTGAGAACCTTCAGAATGTGACAGGAGTCGAGGGAAGGGAACTGGAGGGGATTTTAAAAGGGATGATGAAGAAAGGTTTGGTCGTCTCTTCGGTGAAAAACGACCAGGTTCGATACGCCCTCTCTCCGGGTATGACTGGATTTTTTGAGTTCACCTTTATGCGAACGGATGAACCCCTTCCTCTGAAACGTCTGGCCGAGCTCATGCACAGTTACCGAAACACCCCGGGATTTGTCCAGGAATTTTTTTCACTGGGAACGAACAGGAGTCGAGCCTACCTTTACAGTGATGCACTGCCCCAGGTCAAGAGCGAAATCCTTCGTTTTGATGAAGCTACAGAACATATCAAAATGGCTGGCCGGGGGAGTTTGACCAAATGCTATTGCCGGCATGAGGCATGGCATCTGGGCCAAAATTGTTCTGCGCCCATCGATGATATCTGTATGAGCCTGGGCAATGCCTCCGATTTTTTAGTGGAGCAGGGATTTGCAAAGAGGGCTTCTGTCGAAGAGCTATTAGGAATACTTAAGAAAGCAGAAGATTATGGATTGGTTCACATCGGAGACAATGTCCTGGAGCAGACAACTTTTATCTGCAACTGCTGTGGTTGCTGTTGTGGATTCCTTGAGGGAATTACCAAGCACCATTTGAAACATGCTGTGAACACCACAAATTACATTGCCAGACCCGATCTCGAAGAATGCAATGGATGCGAAATATGTGTGGATCATTGCCAGATCAAGGCCATTCGGATGGAAGGTGATTACCCTGTTGTGGATGAAGAGTTCTGCCTCGGTTGCGGTGTCTGTGCTCACTTCTGTCCTGCTGAGGCAATGAAGATGGCCGAGAGGGAAAAGAAGGTTATTCCTCCCAAGACCTACAAAGATTTAATGATCCGGCTGATGAAAGAGAAAGGACGTATTTAAGATATTTCAAATATCAAATGACAAAGTTCCCGCCTACCAAACTCCTCCCTTTAGCACCTGCCTGCGCCTGCCTACCGCAGGCAGGGTAGGCAGGAAGAGAGGTTGGGGGGGATTGAAGAAAGCAATTTCTGAAGCACATTCCATACTCTATCTCCAACCTTTTGACCTCCGGAAATAAGGGGTATACCTCATTAACCCTGTTGTTGCAAAAAGATGTGATTGAATTAACTGAATATCATTAAAAAGGCCGGTTTTTTCAGAACTTTGATCATCTATTCTGAAGGTCAACAATTGGGTGATCCAGCAGATGACATTGATTTAAGCGGCATTCCTCAATTAATCAAGATTGGATGAATCCGAGCGCCGAATTTAATGCAACAACAGGGTTAACTCATGGACAGATCAGTCTGCCTATTTTGGGAACGTCTTAGAGGCTTTCGATGGAATTTTACTTAAATCGACAGTTGACGGGCCCCAACGAAAAGTTGTACATTTCATCCCGTAATCTCTGGGAGACTGATAAACTACCGAACTTTAAGGTAGGGGCCTTTGAGCCATGAGCGAAAAAAGGGAGCCTAAATTCTTCTATGGTTATATAGTGGTCATTGCTGGCTTTCTTATTTTGGTATCAATGTATGGCACGCTGTATTCCTTCGGTGTCTTTTTTAAACCAGTGCTAATTGAGTTCGGTTGGACAAGAGCGATGACCTCGGGAGCCTACGCACTCTGTTTCCTACTCAGCGGTGCTGTTGCAATGGTTGCCGGAAGGTTAAATGATAAGTTTGGTCCAAGGGCAGTCATGTCATGCTCTGGCTTACTTTTGGGCTTAGGCTATTTTTTAATGGCAAAGATAAGCGCAATTTGGGAGCTATATCTGTACTATGGGGTGATAGTGGGTATGGGCATGGGTGGCGGCATTGCCCCATCGCTTTCTACAGTGACCAGGTGGTTTGTCAAGAGGAGAGGGCTAATGACCGGCATGACGATTGCTGGCACAGGCACCGGCACTCTGGTTACACCCCTAATAGCTTACTGGCTCGTTTCTATTTATAGTTGGCGCACCTCCTTTACAATCATAGGCATTGCTGTCTTCATATTAATTGTGGGGTTAGCCCAACTCTTGATACGGGATCCAGGGAGAAAGGGCTTATCGCCATACGGTGCAGAGACAGCAGTGGCAGACAGGTCGAATTTGGACGCAGCAGGTCTTTCTCTTCAAGAAGCAGTTCGTACAGCGCAATTGTGGATACTTTTTGTCATCTACATCTGTGCCGGTTTCTGTATACAGGTCGTTATAGTACATATTGTCATCCATGCTACTGGGCTGGGAATCTCACCCGTGAGCGCCGCCTCTATTCTATCTATTGTCGGTGTTGGCAGTCTTGTTGGCAGGGTTATGGGAGGGGGCGTTTCTGACAGGTTTGGGAACAAACCGACAATGACAGCTGCTCTTATTTTAATGGGGGCCGGATTCATCTGGCTTTTGGTGGCTAAGGAGTTGTGGATGCTCTATATATTTGCCATTATTTTCGGACTCACCTACGGGGAGATATTATGTATGATGTCTCTGTTGCCAGCCGAGCTGTTTGGGCTCAGAAGTCAAGGCGTGATTTTAGGGATAACCATATTTGCTAGTGTAATGGCGCATAAATAACTTGACATTTAAATAATCTTTTTGTAAAATCCTTATGAATGAATATTGCAGAGCGAATTGTGCTTACCCCAAAAGAAGAAGCGACCATCCATCACTGGGCGC
>JBFMAE010000185.1:0-9230 GCA_040756085.1 Thermodesulfobacteriota bacterium
ATCTAAATTATCGCCCCATATCATTAGGATCGGAATATTTTTCAATTTCTCTAATTCTGGACCAGGCTTTGGAGCTCCAGATGGTTCGATGGCAATTATAGCTTTAACTTTATCTGGGGCTGCTAGCGCTGCGTGGAAACCAAAGTTGCTCCCTTGGCTATGAACCACGACCACGCAAGGACCCACCTTTTGAATCAGAGCATTATAAGCAGATTGTGTAGCTGTATCGTTAGTGGCCCAGCGAGGCACGCTTTGTTTAAAGAACTGATCAAAGACGGATATTGGAAACTTTTGACCCGGATGAGTCATCCGCTTTCTCGGGTCAGAGTTATAGGAATCCTTCGGACCGATCCTGAATAGCTCCCAACCTTCCTTTTTGGTACGGAAGAATGGTTCGGAAGTAAAGATTTCTGGATAACGTGCCCATGAGGCGCGTCCTCGTTCCACTGAATCTGAGACATAGACTGGGTGGCCTGCTTTCAAAAAATAGTGCATCCAGCCAGGGTTCCCATCCGGTTTGGTTTCCCACGTCACACCGGTTAGACCACCACCATGCCACATCAGTAACGGAAACTTTGACTTTTGATCAGCCGGAACCATGTACTGGACGTACATCTGCCCAACCTCATAATCTCCATTAGGGTCGACTTTAAAAGCGGGAGCACCTTTCGTAAAAACGATCTCTCGGGGTGGAAGTCCAGAAAGTGAAAACTGACTGCCCCCAATGTGGAAACTGCCAAAATCTTTGAGGATATATTTAGGGGTTGGGGCACATGATGCTAAAAACATAAAAGCATTACAAAGATAAAAAATTTTTTCTATGAGATTATTCATTAATATTATCCTCCTTTATAAGACTTCCAGAAAACCCCAGGCTTTCAAGCATGGGGATGAATGGTGCCCGGAGCGAAGCGGAGTAATCCGGCGAAGCCGGCGAGCCCAGAAGAAACCCTTGCCTTCAGGCCAGGGAGTTTCATTTTCTTGCACCTGAGAGAAACCAGATCCAATGGGTGTGTGCCTTTCCGTCATGATTTTCTTGCTCCTGAATCTCTCGAAGGTCTTTAATGTGTAGTCTCTTATCGAAGAGGTCTCTAATACTATCCTCGTTGAAATAAAAAATTGGTCTCCCCTTCTTACTCTCAAACGTATTCTCTGCAACCTTTTCGCCTTTACCGAAATCACCATCCCTTGTTGACATGGAGGCCAAAACAAGGATTCCGCCTTTGCTCAACAAATGAATTAACCAATCACTAATCCTCTCTCTTTCAGCCTCTGAGAAAAAGTGAAGGGTGTTGAAGCAGAAAATACCTTCAAAAACCTCCTCATCCAAAGAAAAATTTAAAATGTCATCCACAATGTAACGGATAGAGAGTGACTCTTTCTTTGCTCTCACTTTAGCCATCTCGATTGCAACAGTAGAAATGTCAAGTCCAACTACTTGAAAACCTTTTTTCGCGAAAAAGAGACAGTTTCTTCCATAACCACATCCTAGAACGAGTAATTTTGAAACGCCGTGACTTTTGAATATCCTCTCCGCCTCAAGGGCTGCGGCGCAAGGTTCCTCTCCCCATATCTCACCGCCTCTCTTGAACCGATCATCCCAATAAATCTTTTGATCATCTCTCAACTTTAGCCCTTTATCGTTACTCAATCGGCTAATAAGCCTATCGACATCGGCCATTATCCATACCTCCGAGTTGGGACATTTCACTTGCTCAGGCGTTTTTTAAGATGACTCATCAAACCCCCATCCTTAATCAGGTTCTGCATAAATGTCGGTATAGGTTTGGCTTCAAAAGACTTTCCGTTGGAAAGATCGAGAATTTGCCCAGTATCGATGTCAACTTCGATTTCGTGTCCCTCCTCAATCTGATCTGTTATCTCGGAACACTGAAGAAGCGGAAGGCCAATGTTAAATGCATTTCTGTAAAAAATGCGCGCAAAGCTTTTTGCGATGACGCACGAGATTCCTGTTGCCTTGATTGCTAATGGAGCATGTTCCCTAGACGACCCACATCCGAAATTTTTCCCAGCCACAATTATATCCCCTTGTTTCACCTTTTTAGGGAAATCAGGGTCTATCGCTTCCATACAATGCTCACCTAACTCGAGAGGATTTGTAATACTCATGTACCTTGCAGGAATGATAACATCGGTGTCCACATCTGGACCAAATTTCCATATATGTCCTTTTAAGACCATCTCTTGCCTCCTTCAAAAATTATCTTTCTGCTTTGACTATCTCTTCTGGGCTAGCAATTCTTCCTTTTACTGCACTTGCAGCAGCAACTGCAGGATTGGATAGATAGACTTCACTCTCTGGATGGCCCATTCTCCCCACAAAATTTCGATTTGTCGTAGCTATGGCTCGCTCCCCTTTCGCCAATACTCCCATATGACCTCCACAACAGGGTCCACAAGTCGGAGTGCTTATTGCTGCATTCGCATCAAGAAAGACTTCAAGAAGCCCCTCCTTCATTGCCTGACGATAAATTTCTTGTGTGGCAGGGATAATAATTAGCCGGACATAAGGGCTCACTTTATTCCCTTTAAGCACTTGGGCAGCTACACGCAGATCTTCGATCCTCCCATTAGTACACGACCCGATCACCACTTGATCAACAGGGATATCTCCCACTTGACTGATCGGTTTTGTATTGCTCGGCAAATGGGGAAAGGCGACTTGAGGCTCGATCTTGCTCACATCATATTCTTTCACCTCAACATAATGTGCATCCGGGTCGCTCTGAAAAATTTTGTAGAGTCTAGAAACCCTTCCTCGAAGATACTCTTCTGTCACTTGATCCGGCTGAAAAATACCTGTTTTTGCACCTGCTTCAATTGCCATATTTGCCATTGTAAATCTCGCCGACATTGAAAGTTGATCGACTACTTCTCCTCTAAACTCCATCGCTCGGTATAATGCACCATCCACACCGATGTCGCCAATGGTATAAAGAATCAGATCCTTACTATCAACCCATTTAGGGAGTTTCCCTCGGTAGATAAATTTCATCGATTCAGGAACCTTGAACCAGAGTTCCCCTGTTAGCAGTGCTGCAGCTAAATCGGTGCTTCCAATCCCTGTGGCAAATGCTCCTATCCCCCCATAGGTGCAGGTATGACTATCTCCTCCAACCACCAAATCTCCAGGCAATACAATCCCCTTATCGGGAAGCAGAGCATGCTCAATTCCCATTTCGCCAACCTCATAGTAATGGAAAATTTTATGCCGCTTTGCGAATTCTCTCATTAACTTGCAGTTTTCCGCGGCCTTGATATCCCTATTTGGAGTGAAATGATCAGAAAGGATAACAACCTTCACTCGGTCAAAAACCTTATCCAATTCATTTTTTTCCAGTTCTTTGATCGCCAGTGGAAGTGTCATATCATTACCCAAGACAACGTCAATTCTCGCATTAATCAGCTCGTCAGGTTCGACTTTCTCCATCCCAGAATGAGCAGCTAATATCTTTTCAGCAATTGTCATTCCCATTTAATACACCCTCCTTTGAATTTGGAACTTTTTTCACTCTTCATTCATGTTTCGGACCGAGATTTTCTTAGCTAAGGTTCGATGGACCGGACAAGTTTTCGCCACCTGCATTAGCTAGCACCGTTGATCGTCACATAAAAAGCCACCTAGCTTAAAGCGCCGAAAAAGTCATTAACCCCGCCACATTGAGTTCCAAACTTTTTAAGATTCCTCGTTGTATGGCAACAGGTAGTCATTAATTATTCCTCTAAAATGTGAGTTGCAGTAGCGTAATTATCGCTCTTTCGTGTAATCATATAATCTCTTCAAAATCCTTTATTTCTTCTTGCAATATTTAATCTGCCTTTTCTGTTCCATGCAAAACCCATGGCCATCTCTTAGCAATCACCCCTTGCGTCTTAACTTTCCTGACAAGAAAATTGCTGGACCGAGATAAACCACTTCTTGACCAAAAGCTATTCCTGCAAATGGTATTCACAATGCAGCCACCATCGAAACTGGCAATAACTTCTTCATAACTCCTTCTCCTCACTCCTAAATGAGTGAACTACTAACCCTTATGCTGAGACCCGCCATTAGCAATCAGCCCAGCTTCCCGCAAGAACTGACCAATCTCACCATAGTCTTTTGGGCTTAGTTCAATATAGGGAGATACAGGTTTTCCTAAGTCAATGCCGAAATATTTCATCGCCGACTTCATCAAGGGTGGGAATCCGTAGGATGACCATTTTCCAGGAAACCACGAAAATAGCCGTTGCCACTGTATGGCACGCTTTAGGTCATCCGCGCGAAATGCTCGAACTACCTCACCGCCGATACGTGTCGCTGGTGGAGGCATCATTCCACCAGACCCACCCATAAGAAGTGTCATCAGGAGGGGTTGCATGGTCGTGAAGTAATACGCTTTACCAGAACGTTCAATTTCTTCAATAAGCCTACCAATCTTCGTAATGTCTCGTGAGCTTTCTTTGAAATATTGCACACCGTCAATTTCACTAATCCTGATCAGCGCTTCGATGGTTGGATCAGCCCCAGTGGAAGGATTATGGTAAGCCGCAATTGGTAAGGGACTCTCAGAAGCTATCTTTGTAAAATAATTGATGAGTTCCCCTGTCGTTGGCTGCCCACCCCAAGGTCGAAGTGGCATCAAAACCTGTATTACCTCGGCACCTATACTTGCAGCATATTCAGCCAGCTTAAGCACGTGGGTTGGGGAGGGGGATGAAGCACCCACGATGACAGGAAGTCGCTTACCGACCATCTCTGTCCCACGCTGCATCAATTCCCTGCGCTCTTCGGGTGAAAGTATGGTATACTCTGTCGCATTTGCCCCACCTATGGAGATCGCATCTGCGTCTCTAATGATGAACTCGATTTCGCTTTCGAGGGCATCATAGTTAATCGTGCCATTTGTGTGAAATGGTGTGAGACAAGCCCCAATGATACCATGTATTTTAGGTCCGTTCAGCATAGCTCTTTCCTTCCTGACCAAAATTGGTTTGCCTCGTAGTTGCACAAAAAGTATTAAAATAATTGCTTAAGAACATTGTAAACGACCACCAGCCAGCACCGTGTCCGGCAGTTGTTTTGCCGGAACAGATTCCCTCCCGTTTTTGTTCGGGATGTTCCTTTAAAAGGTGTAAATTGACTAATCATCCTCCACGTCCGGTTTTCAATCCCGCTCAAGTGTGGTTGTAAATATCAAGGGCAAGCCTACATACCTTTTGAACCTTCTCCTCACATCCTGGCATCCCTCCTGAAAGAATAGCACCGAAGTGGGTTACCTCTTTTGCTGCATCTTCACTTGAATGAATCCCCATGAGCACTGAAACGCTGGCTGGCACTTCAAGGTCAATAAGAGTGTGCCCCGAAAAAAGTAGTTCACTTACCGCAGGAGCAGCAATCGTTATTGCTTCCAGTTCTTCTGCTTTTTTTCCCATTACCGCTTTTGGAATAAAAGTCTTACAGAAAGATTCCATGATAACTTTTTTCCCTTCTATCTTAACAGTCGCATCAATATCTGGATCAAGAATCCAGATTTTTTTTGCTCGATTACCAGACCTCCTCGCTCCTCCCGCGATCCTTCCAATTTTGATCTCAATGGATTTTCCAAAATTCTTGCTCATTATTTCAGACACCCCATTCTCAATTCTACGGATGCGACGATTTTCTAATAACTTAATCACTTCTCCTAACGTTCCTCCCTTTTGGAAGATTTTGCATGTTTCCTTTATGCGGAACTCTATTGCTTCTCTTGTTTGGCCTTCAGTTGCTATTAGTAATGCTTTTGAAACTGGCCCTTTGCTATACTCTTCAACCTTTCTCGCTACGGTATTGGCTTCGATGCAAGCTATATCAGAGTCGATAAATTTTTCCTTATTTTTCTTAATAACATCAGCAGCCTTCTCGATGGACTTAGTCAGAGATATAGTTCTTATGGCAAGAGAGGCATCGGCCAAAAGGTGCCCAATGGGTGAGGTCCTCGGTCCACCACTGCCTCCCGTACCGATTTTTCCTGATTCTTCAAAGCAGCCAAATATCTCGTTAAAAGCTAACATTCCCACGACAGTGGGCGTCCCTATATCCTTCAAGATCATGCCTATGTCACCAATCACTTTCCCAGTCTCAAACTTCTCTCCAGTAACTCGAAAGTGTAAAACATCCGGCATTCCTGAAGCCTTTACAGCGCTTAGTCCAGCTAAGTGATGTGTGAAAACTTGAAAAGAGGGCCCAAACCTTTCAGGAGCTGGAGAATCTGGATGAACAATTTCCAAGATAGCTGCCACTCCGAAGATCGCAGAAATGAATGGATTCGGTCTAAGGCCTGCGCCGGCATAGGCCCTCATCATAGCTTGAGTTCCCACTCGTGCACCGTTCTGGGCCAACTCTGGAAAAATGTAATCTTCACCTAAAGTACTGTGCCCACAAAGGACCGCTGGCACCCCTGGTGGGATATCCCTCCCATTAATTTGGGTCAAGTTTCCTTCCATCATTTGATGATAGATTTCATGAACAGCAGGGAAACCGCTCAACTTATTGTTTGATTTTGGAGTGGGAATAATAGATACGGCTCCTTTCTGAGCACCTGCTTTCATTCGGGCCATTGCCCCCAATTTCCTGTTCCCTGAGGGCACTCCGGCGCGAACGTTCGATCCAGCTACATAACAGAGTGCAGCTGTGATTAAGGCTGCATTTGATGGGTCTGCACCCATCTGTTTGGCTGAATTTATGCCTGCTTCAAGAACCCTATCCATTTCAATCTCAGGTTGATTCAGGGCTTCGATCTTTAGGCTTCCTCCTTTTAAAATCTCTTCTGCTATGGAATTAGCAGCACAAAACCCTGCTATGTTCAGCATTCCATGACCTCCGACCAGGGCGTTGATCGCATCACCAGTCAAGAGGTCTGGTTTTGACAATATTGCTTTTGTGACTGCCTGAAGAATTTTTTCCAATTTATGATCTTTCACAAAATAATATCCTTAGGTTTCGCAAATGGTTATAGTCTCAGTTCTACAGAACTTTTATTTGACTTGACCAACAAAAATTCGATGTTGCGTTTTAACTCCAACGGGGAAGTATGAACCCTTAGTTCCTTCTTAATCCGTCGCTGTAAATTGACAAGGTCATCAGATTCTACAAAAAACCGGCAAGGACTTCGACCACACGGAAGAGATCTGATGTGCACTTTAGCACCGATGGACTTCTTCTCTGTTTTTACTACAACCTTGACGATACCTGAGTTCCCTTTACTAAAAACATGATCTGTATTTAACCTGTGATAACCAAATACGGGGATATGATTGGAAAGGGCTTCAACAGCCTCACACTCAAACCTCGGATCTATATCTAATAATAGAAGGTATCCAGGCCTCCCCTTTTTTGTCATTGTTGGAATAAGGTGCCTGTTTCTTAGCCCAGGAATTTCAACATCCTCTAAGGCCCACCCCATCTCCTCTCCGGAGAGATGGTCAATATGGAATAGTAAGATTAACCCGCCTCTTTCTTCAAACATCAGGCGCTTCACATTCTTTTTCATCTCAGACTATGCCCATCTTTGATAAAATGTCCATTGAATGTGGCAACGACCCACGTCAAATTTGCTTCTCCTTGTAGATTATGAGATACCGCATATAGAGGATCCCTTGGACCATTCGAAGCGAGGCCCAAGACCAAAGATCTTCATTATTCCACCAACACTGTCTCCAAGTACCTTTTAAGTTCGCTCCTTCTCGGGAGAATCTTCCCAATTAACCTTCACACATCTTCCCTATAGCTACCTGAGCACTAAACACGATCTTTCTTGCGTCAAGTATTCCACTACAATAGGAACGCGTTCCAACCCTCTTTTTAGTCCTATTGAGCCAAAATCATCGACTCCTCAAGGTGTTTTAACTTTAGCCTGTCGTCTAGATTTTCTTGGTTCATCTTCAAGAGGTCTCTGGCAATTCCGCTTCGCCGAACCTTTAACCGATTAGCAAGTTCATGGTAAAATTTCTCGGTCTTGTCCTCTATCTCTATGGCCAACTTAAGAATATCTGGATATTTTACCTTGTAACTTCGTTTAACTTCGATAATGTACTCACTCACATTCAAGCCAGCGATAGGTTCAAAAATACCGGTATCCATATCTGAATACATATTCTCTCTGTATAGTCTTTCGAGCGCCGCTCTGCGCTTCTTACCCGCCATCGCAAGCGATAGAAGAATATCCCTAACCTCAATGTTTTTTAGATTCCGAGTTGTTCCCTCATAGATTTCAATGGTCTGATCCTCTCTATGCATGGCAAACTTTAGGGCAGTCCCAAAATTAGTTAATTTCACTTAAAACCACCTCGTGATTACTATTTTTCTCTCGGTAAAAAACTGAATAGATTCTCGGCGACCATGGAGATCTCCAAAAAAGGAATCTTTTAGTCCCCCTAGGGTTGCAAAAGCCATCGTTGCAGCTACGCCAATGTTAATCCCGATGTTACCGCATGGCACTCTGTGCTGGAACTCTTGAGCCCATTTCCCACTCGATGTGAACAACAACCCAGAATGTCCAAAGCGACTTGCTTCAATAAGTTCCAACGCTTCATCAAAGTTATCTACTGGAATGATACAGGCAACTGGTCCAAATATCTCCTCTTTGGCAATAACCATATCTGACTTGACTTCATCGAAAATAGTAGGACCGACAAAAGCTCCATTGGGATACTCATTAACCTTTATATTCCTACCGTCAAGGAGAAGCCTTCCGCCCTCTTCTATGCCTTTTTCTATAAACCCAAGGACAGTTTCCATGTGCTTCTTTGTGACCAGAGGGCCCATTTGGATTCCTTCTTCAAGGCCATAACCAACTTTAAGTTTTGAGGCCGCCTCAACAAATCCCTCTTTTAGAGGCTTATAAACATCTCCAACAGGCACTGCTACTGCTCCTGCGAGACATCGCTGCCCCGCACAGCCAAAGAAGGAAGTTAACATGGCTGCTATTGTTCTTTCTATGTCAGCATCAGGCATGACTACTAAAAAATTTTTTGCTCCACCTGCAACCTGAGCTCTCTTGCCATTTTCTGCCGCTTTCTGATAAAGGAGTTTTCCAACTGGAGTAGAACCAACAAAAGAGAGTCCTTTTGTATCTGGACTTCTTAAAAGCCTATCTACGACTTCCCTACTTCCATGAACCAGATTTACTACGCCGGGGGGAAATCCCGCTTTATCTATCAGTTCGAATATCTTAACCTGCGTAATAGGA
>JBFMAE010000186.1:0-5901 GCA_040756085.1 Thermodesulfobacteriota bacterium
GCCGTAATTATGATGGGAAGCATCTTGGAGGGAGTCTTACTCCATAAGGTTGAGTCTGATCTAAAGGCAGCCTGTAAAGCCAAATGTGCTCCTAAAAATCATAAAACAGGGAATTCCAAGCCAATAAACGAATGGGGATTGTCTTCTCTCATTGATGTCGCACATGAAGTTGGTTGGCTTCAAGGAGACGTTAAACGGTTTAGTCACGGCCTCAGAGAGTCACGCAATATCGTTCATCCTTATATGCAACGTCTCTATCAAGAAGAGCCGGATAAAGACACTTGTTCAATTTGTTGGCAAGTGGTTCGGGCTGCACTTGCAGATTTATTAGGGACAGATTAAGGCCTTATGCATATGATCCTCAAAGAATGTAAACGATTAGCGGAGGTGGATTTTCCGATAGCGGTGGTATCGAAGCACTCGGCACGTGAGAAATCCATCCGCCATGGGCACCCATCAACACTACACCTTTGGTGGGCGAGACGGCCTCTTGCCGCTTGTCGGGCAATGCTTTTGGGACTTCTCCTTCCCAACCCATGTGATCCTCAATGTCCTGAAGATTTCAAATCCAGGGCGCGAGAACTTCTACCAAAGGTTCAAGGAAATCCTGGACCAGAGGACATGGACCTTCGAAAAGGTCTCCTCAAGTTTATCGGGGATTTTTCAAATTGGGATCTTTCTTCAAATCAAGCTTACCTTGAAGTGTCACGTGGCCTTGTAAAGGCAGCCTACCCGGAAGAAACCCCACTCGTTGCTGACCCTTTTGCAGGTGGAGGTTCAATTCCATTGGAGGCATTACGCCTGGGTTGTGAGGCATTCGCAAGCGATCTTAACCCCGTAGCGTGTCTCATTTTGAAGGTAATGCTCGAAGACATCCCTCGGTATGGGGCAGCCCTTGCAGAAAAACTACGTTCCGTCGGAATGGAAATAAAAGAAGCAGCAGAAAAAGAACTTGCTGAATTCTATCCTTCTGATCCTGATGGTTCAAAACCGATCGCTTATTTATGGGCCCGGGCAGTTCGATGTGAGGCGCCAAATTGTGGAGCAGAGATTCCCCTGGTTAGATCATTTTGGCTGTGCAAGAAGGCAAATAGGAAAAAAGCTCTGAGATATAGGGTCATCAAAGAACCCTCTCCTTCTGGGAGACCAAATCCCTCACCCTACCCCTCTCCCAATGGGAGAGGGAATAAGGGTGAGGGTCATCATGGTCCCTTGGTTCTCCCTGATGACATTCTGAATTTTGCCCGTAGTCTGAGAAAAGAACAAACGGATGCTGAAACACTCCTTTGGCATTTATTGCGAGACCGACGCTTATTAGGGAAAAAATTCCGACGCCAACACCCTATCCCGCCATATGTCGTGGATTTTTATTGTCATGAAGAGAAGCTTGTAATAGAGGTTGATGGAGGACAGCATTCGGAAACAAGGAGATATGATGAGGCAAGAACATCTTTCTTGGAGAAACAGGGCTTTAGGGTAGTCCGATTTTGGAATAATGAAGTACTGCAACATACGGATGGGGTATTGGAGACAATATGGAGGGAACTACAATTTCCCTCACCCCCAACCCCTCTCCCAGAGGTAGAGGGGGGATCTCCTCGTGTTGAATTTGAAATCTTTGAGCCCAAGAATGAGAATGAAGTGCCACCAGGCACTGTAAACCGAGCAAAGGCAACCTGTCTTTGCTGTGGTAATGTACTCTCTCCTGAAAGGGTCCGCACCCAACTTTCCGCTCAACGAGGGGGGGCAGATGTAATTCTTGATGAAAAAGGAAACCGTGTCGGTGGAGCGAGATTGTTATCCGTCGTCACGCTAAAGCCTGATGAACAAGGCCGACACTACAGACTGCCCACCCAAGGGGACTATGAAGCTGTCTGGAATGCTCAGAAACGATTAAAGGCTATCCTCGATGAATGGGAGAAAACTCCCTTACCCCAACCCTCTCCCAATGGGAGAGGGAGAAAGGGTGAGGGTCTCTGCCCAGTGCCAGATGAACCACTGCCACCTATTGGCACACTGGGCTTCCGGGTTCAGCGGTACGGAATGCTCCAATGGGGTGACCTCTCAACAGCGCGGCAGAAAAGTTTTCTTTGTAACATGCAATCTCAGATTGCAGGTAGAAAACTTCAATCTGGTGGCAATGCCTTACTTGAGTCCTTCGGGATGGTTCTTGGAAGGGTTGCCACTTATGGGACAGCAAGTGGATGGTGGCATCGACCGGGGGAAAAGATGGGTCCCATTTTTGGAAGACCTGCACTACCGGTAGTATGGGACTTCGCTGAGGTAAACCCATTTGTGGAGGCAACAGGAGGCTACCAAGGCGCGTTAGAATGGGTTGTAAACGTGATAGAGAAAACGGCCGCCAGCCATCTAAGTCCTGGCCAGGTCTCCCAAGAGGACGCTTGTTATTCCCCTTTGCCGAACGAGTCAGTGACATTGTGGTTCACAGACCCACCCTACTATGACGCCATTCCCTATAGCGACCTTTCAGACTTTTTCTATGTTTTATTCCGTCGATGGATCCCTGAACATCCGGTGATGAGTAACCCATTTGAACAAAATAGTGTGCTTACGCCGAAGTGTCCAGAGATCGTTCAGGATGAGATCAAGCGGTCCAGTGATGGGCGACGCAAGGATCGATCATTTTTTGAAGATCGAATGTCTGGAGCCTTTAGTGAGGGTCGGCGAATACTGCGTCCGGACGGAATAGGCAGCGTTGTTTTCGCTCATAAGACAACCGAAGGTTGGGAAGCATTGCTATCCGGAATGATTCAAGGGGGCTGGACTATTACTGGTTCTTGGCCGATAGTTACGGAACGACCGGGGCGGTTACGCTCACAAGAATCAGCTGCTCTAGCGACATCGATTCACCTTATTTGTCGACCTCGGCCTGAAGATGCGCCGGTTGGTGATTGGGGGGATGTGCTTCGGGAACTTCCGCAACGGGTTGGGGAGTGGATGGAGAGGCTTCAGTCTGAAGGAATTCGGGGGGCGGACCTTGTTTTTGCCTGTATTGGGCCGGCTCTTGAAATTTTCAGTCGATATTCAAGGGTTGAAACTGCAGAGGGTCGTGAAGTTGGGCTTCCTGAATTCTTGGAGAAGGTTTGGGAAGTTGTAGGCCGGACTCCTCTTGAGCAGGTTCTTGGAACTGCTGAAGCCAAGGCTCGCAATAGCACTGCAGGGGCACTTGAGGAGGATGCTCGATTGACAGCTTTATTCCTATGGACTCTGCAAAGTACTAACGGAAATGGGGCAAAGGCTGCTGAAGAAGGCTCGGAAGAAGAGGAAGGTATCGAAGATGAAGAGGAGGAAGCCCCGAAGAAGAAAAAGCAAGGTTACAGCTTAATTTTTGATGTGGTTCGGCGTTTTGCGCAGCCTCTCGGTATCCATCTCCCAGAATGGGAAGGGAGGATTATTGAAACCGAGAAGGGTGTGGTTCGTTTGCTTTCAGTTAAGGCGCGTGCAAAGCAACTTTTTGGAGAAGAGAGTGTATCCGTAGCTGGATTTAGAATTGAGGAGCAGGCAAGACGTGATCCACAAATGAAGTTCGATTTCGCTTTAAAACGAGAGAGAGCTATTCCTGAGATTAAAGCTCGCCGTTCAAAAAAGAAAAAGGAACTAAACGCCGAATCTTCGGAGAAAGCAGGCATAACGACCACTCTCGACCGAGTACATGCTGCTATGCTTCTTCAGGCAAGCGGCCAAACAAATGCTTTGCGAGCTCTTTTGAAAGCCGAACAAGACCGTGGACCCGATTTCTTAAGGCTTGCCAACGCTCTCTCTGCGTTATATCCTAAAGATAGTGAAGAAAAGAGGCTACTAGACGCCATGCTTTTAGCAATGCCGAGGGCATGATTCAAAGAACAAATGGGAAGTAATACCCAATAAGTCATGGAGGTAATGAGATATGGAAGGGAAAGAGATTTTTGGAAGGATTTCTTCTGACCCTGATATTTTACATGGGAAACCATGTATTAAGGGAACGAGAATCCCTGTCTATTTGATCGTTTCTCTCGTTGCAGAAGGGGAAAGCGTTGAGAATATTATCAAAGATTATCCATCTTTGACTCCGGAAGATATTAAGGCTGCGCTGCACTATGCAGCAAAGTTGAGTGAATACGAGGCTTATGCAATATGAGCATTAAATTCCTGCTTGATGAAAATATTCCATATGCGCTGATTGAATTGCTTCGAGAAAGAGGTTTTGACGTTCACCATTTGAAAAAGATGGGTAAGCACGGAATAAAGAACGGGAAGGTTTATGAAATAGCAGAGAACGAAAAGAGTTGGATTGTCACGAGAGACGCTGATTTTCAAAATTTGCGAAGGTTTTATCAATATAATGTGGCTGGCATCATCCTTTTTAAGCTCACGAGATCCAAAACGGAACACCTCCTCAATGCAATGGTAAGACTCTTAGATAAACAAAAAGATAAGTTTGCAGAAAAAAAACTCATCATCGTGGAAGACTACGAAATCAAGATTTATGAAGGGTAAATTCTCACCAACAAGAGACACATGAAATTATTTTATTGCGCCCCCTGATTTCAGCACGTTAGTTAAGTCCGCTCATTCAGAGGGCTGGGAGGATAGGGGAATGGAACCTTGGTACAAAGTGTCAACGCCGAGAAAGGAAGTTCGTGAAGGGCGATCATTCAACCCAGATGAATTTGCCATTGCTCTTGAGCAGGTAGTTGATGGGACAGCCCCTGAGGACTATAAAAACCCAGAGAAGTTTTTCTCGAGAACATTTTTCACCCGGGCACTAACAGAACATGTAGGAATTGTTCTTCGAAGACTTGCAGGAAAAACAGAAAATACCCCACCAGTACTTGCTCTTATCACGCAATTCGGTGGGGGCAAGACTCACACTTTGACAGCCCTTTATCATCTTGTTCGGAGCAGAGAAAAACTAAGTAAAAATGAAGATGTGAAAAGGTTGCTAAAAGAGGCTGACCTGCCAGGAATTCCAGGCGCTCGGGTTGCTGTTTTTGTAGGAAATGCGTGGGATCCTAGTCCAGGGTCAGAGACTCCTTGGATAGATATTGCCCGGCAGTTAGCCAAAGAAGACGGTGTTAATGCCTTGGGTCCTGAGGCCAAGACCAAGGTACCTGGAACGAATAATTTGCGAAAACTTATTGAAGTGGGGGGAAGTAGAGTCCTCATTCTTTGTGATGAAGTGCTGAACTTCCTTAGCCGTCATCGAGATAAAGCCGAACCCTTCCGAGATTTTCTCGGAAATCTGGTTCGCACTCTTACCGGAACCGTCGGAAGCGCTGCCATGGTCAGTTTACCTCAAAGCAAACCGGAGATGAGTGACTGGGATCTGAGATGGCAGGATATTATTACTCATGAGGTAAATCGGGTCGCAAAAAATCTCATTTCAAATGACGAAGCTGAGATAAGCGAAGTAGTCAGAAGGCGACTTTTTGAAGACATCGGGAGCGAACGAATTCGAAAAAATGTGGCCAAAGCTTACGCTGATTGGTGCTTTGAACGCCGGGCCCAACTTCCCTCAGAATGGACTGCTGTGGATACAGCAACAACCGAGGCTAAAGCGCGGGAATCTCTGCAAAAAAGGTTTGAAGCATGTTACCCATTTCATCCGTCAACTCTCTCCGTTTTTCAAAGAAAGTGGCAGGCTCTTCCCCATTATCAGCAGACAAGGGGGACACTTGCCATGTTCGCCCAGTGGATCTCTATTGCTTTTCGCGAAGGATACCAAAAGGCACGCCGTGAACCACTAATTACTCTTGGTTCGGCTCCGATTGATATTCCTGATTTCCGAGGAATTGTAATAAGCCAGCTTAATGAGCCTCGACTTCAACCTGCCATGGAGGCTGATATTTCAGGAACACAATCTCATGCGGTGGCACTTGATGCTGATACAAAGGGACCCCT
>JBFMAE010000187.1:0-2356 GCA_040756085.1 Thermodesulfobacteriota bacterium
TCCGGAGGCCAGATCATTCCATACAATGACCATAGCAATACAGCGGGCCAATCCGATCAAAATCAAACCGACCATGTACTCAAAATGGCCGGAAAGGAAGATAATGGCCAAAAGGAACATAAGAATAGGACCGATGACCCAGTTCTGGACTAATGATAGGGTGAGCACTTTATAATTTCGGAATACCTCTCCAAGAACTTCGTATTTCACTTTGGCTAAAGGTGGATACATCATCATAATGAGCCCAATCGCAATGGGGATGTTGGTCGTGTCCACCTGAAATTGGTCCCAGAAATCGACAACACCCGGAAACCTATAGCCCCAACCCACCCCGATAAACATCGCTAAAAAGATCCACAGCGTTAGATAGCGGTCCAGGAAAGAGAGTCTCTTGGTCACCTGTGCTTCTGCCATTTTCCAATCCTCCTTTTTTATTTAACCCACGCCTTAATCTCTTCAACTTTAGGAAGTTTTCCCGCCACCTTTACCACTCCATCCACCACAAGGGCTGGAGTGACCAATACACCATAATTGGTAATAGCTTTGATATCTTGAACCTTGACGAGTTCTGCCTCAATGCCCAGTTCTTTGACCGCATCTTTTGCTCGATCCGCGAGCTGGTTACATTTGGGTCAACCCATACCAAGAATTTCAATTTTTTTCATCTTTTTCATTCCCTCCTATATCCAGTAGTGTCCAAACCCCACTCCAGTGATCGTTGCCATGATGACCACCAGGGCTATATAGGTAAACCCCCTCTTTGCTCCCATCACACGAACAATGACGATCATACTTGGTAGACTCAAAGCAGGGCCTGCAAGCAGAAAGGCAAGCGCAGGCCCCCCGCCCCATACCCATATCGAGAAATGCCTTGATGATGGGAACCTCCGTTAGTGTTGCAAAGTACATGAGCGCTCCGAAAAGAGAAGCGATCAAATTGGATCGAAGAGAGTTACCTCCTAACAATTGTTGAATCAGGGTTTCCGGGATGAGGGTTTTGATCATTCCTGCCATGAACACACCAAGAAGAAGCCATGGGGTAATGAGCTTCACAAACCCCCAGGTGGCCAAAAGCCATTCCTTGACCTCCTCTTTGTTGTACCAGAGCTTCAATGCAACAAACAGGGCAACGAAAGACAACCCCGTGAGGATCCATTTCTTCTGAGAAGCAAAAACAAGGATCCCTAACAATGAAGCAAAATAGACCAGGAGAATATAGCCTCTCTTTCCCCCTTCTGGAATGCCTAGGGCCAATACCTGCTCCAACTTTTCTTTCTCTCCCCTCCCGAAGAGAAATGCCATGATGAGCCCGATAATGATAGAAAAAACGATTGCTCCAGCAGCCCTTCCTGCACCCAGGTCTAAACCCAGAAGCTTAGCAGAATAGACGATGGCCAGTACATTAATAGCCGGATCCGAATAGAGAAAGGCTGTCGCAGGTCCGATCCCAGCCCCTCTTTGATAGATCCCGGAGAATAAGGGTAAGACTGTACATGAGCAGACAGCAAGAACGATTCCGGAGACCGATGCAACACAATAAGAAAGAGTTCTCTTCGCTTGGGCACCAAAATATTTTATGACTGAGGCTTGAGATACAAAAACGCCGATACCACCAGCTATAAAGAAAGCCGGAACGAGGAATGTAAGCACGTGGGCGAAGAGGTAATCGAATAAAGCATCGATCCCTCCGTAAATGATAAGATTAAACATTGCTCTATGTCTTAATGGTTTATTGGCAAAAAAACCAACATAGTAATAAAAAATTATTTACATAGACAAACCTGCTGCTTTTTAACGTTATTTTCGATGACAGCGGTTATACAACTAAAAAAGTCGGTTACACAGGGTACCTCAAGTTTATAGATCATATCCAGACCCTCTTTTCTTGATGAAACTATTCCCGACTCTTTCAGAACAAGTAGATGCTTTGATATTGTTGATTTATCGAGTTCAAATAAATCAAATAAATCCGAGAAAGAATGCTCGCCATTTTTTAAAAAATCGATCATTATCAAACGGACAGGATGAGCCATTGCTTTAATAATCTTTGCTCTTATTTCTGCATCTTCAAAAGTTATCAATAGAATATTCTCCTATTGTTGGCTATTATACCAACAATCCAACAAATTGTCAAATATTCTAAAATTGAATTATGTTTCCATTCCGATCTCTTTCAACTTTGCTACGATTTTTTCCTTATCCAGAACCCCCACATGTCTAAAGACCTCATTCCCCTTTGCATCGAAGAAGACCAGAGTGGGAAGAACCTGAATCTTATGCTCCCGGGCGAGATTCTGGTGTTTATAGACATCGATGACGAGGACATGGGTTTTTCCTGAATATTCCTTTCCGATTT
>JBFMAE010000188.1:0-3336 GCA_040756085.1 Thermodesulfobacteriota bacterium
CCTCTCCCCTCTTTAATAAAGGGGGGTTGGAGGGGATTAAAATGAGGTAAGAAATGATCGAGGTCCGAATTCATGGAAGAGGTGGACAGGGAGCGGTCGTGGCTTCCGCCGTTTTGGCAACCGCCCACTTCAACGATGGAAGATATGTCCAGGCCTTTCCAGCCTTTGGTGTGGAACGGCGAGGAGCGCCGGTGATGGCATTCACGCGGTGGGATTTCAAACCGATTCGAATTCGAACCAATGTTTACCAACCCGATCACGTGATCATCCTTGACCCCACACTCATTCAGGAAGGGGTGGATGTCGTGACCGGTTTAAAAGAGAATGGGTGGATTTTAGTGAATAGTTCGAAAGATCTGAAGATGAATGAATTTTCCAGATTTAAAGTGGCGGTGGTCGATGCGGGGGCGATTGCTGTATCTCATAGACTGGGAGCACTTACAGCCCCTGTGGTCAACACGGCCATCCTCGGAGCCTTTTCAAAAATTACCGGAATGGTGACCATCGGTTCGGTCATCCGGGCCATTCGGGATAATGTTCCGGATAAAAAAGAGGAAAACGTAGCCGCCGCCCGTGAGGCTTACTCGAAAGTACATTGGGTCATATGAAATGGCTGATAGCCGATAGCTGATAGCTTATAGAAGAAGTTTAGGATTATAGGATCAATGAAAGAGAAGGTTACTCTGAAGGGTTTGAAAGATATTCCTCCCATCTCCGTATCTCTGGGGACGATGCTCTGGAATAAGACCGGGTCATGGAGGTATCTCAAACCCAGGTATATCATTAAAACCCCTCCCTGCAACGAGGCCTGTCCTATTGGAAACGATATCGAAGGATTTATGGTTTTGGTGAGTGAAGGGAAACTTCACGAGGCCTGGGAACTGATCAAAGAGGAGAATCCATTTCCGGGCGTCTGCGGTCGGGTTTGTTTCCACCCTTGTGAATCCTCATGCAATCGAAGGGAATATGATGAAGCCCTCTCCATTCAAGCCATCGAACGCTATATCGCTGACTCCCACTTAAATATCAAGAGGGAGAAACATCACCCCAAGCCCAGGAAAAAGGAACGGGTGGCAGTCATCGGGTCTGGGCCTGCGGGGTTGACCTGCGCCTATCATCTGGCACGGATGGGTTATGGTGTGACGGTCTTTGAATCCCATTCTTCACCTGGAGGAATCTTAAGGACGGGAATCCCGGAGTATCGGCTCCCCAGTCTTGTCCTCGATCACGAAATAGCGGACATTCAGTCCTGGGGAGTGGAGATCAAAACGAATACCCGTATTGGAAAGGATGTGACTTTTGAGGATCTTAAAAACTACCAGGCCATTTTCATCGCCACCGGAGCCCATCAGAGTAGAAGTTTGAATATTGAAGGAGAACATCTAAAAGGGGTCCTTTCAGGACTCGATCTTCTAAAGCGCATCAGAATGGGAGAAAGACCCTTGCTGGGGGAGAAGGTCGTTGTGATCGGAGGAGGGAATGTGGCCATTGATGTTTCCCGGTCAGCCCTCCGCCTGGATGTAAAGAGGGTCGAGATCTATTATCGGAGATCGCAAGAAGAGATGCCGGCGATCCCGGAGGAGGTGAAAGAGGCCATTCATGAGGGAGTGAAGATCCATTTTCTTACCTCCCCCGTCAGGATCCTTGAAAAAGAAGGAAAGTCAGCCGAAGTGGAGTTTGTAAAGATGCGTTTAGGTGAGCCCGATGAAACGGGAAGGAGGAGACCGGTTCCGATAGCGGATTCAACTTTTAGAATTGAGGCGGATACGATCATCTCAGCCATTGGAGAGTTGCCAGATCTTTCTTTTCTTCCTCAGGAGATTCCTTGTGATCATGGATTGGTCCTGACAGACGAGATGGGTTTTATTCACATTAAAGGATTTTTCGCAGGAGGAGATCTATCCAACCCCTCCCATACTGTGGCTGAGGCCATTGGTTCTGGGAAAAGGGCTGCATTGGCGATTCATGAATATCTGCAGGGTATTTGGGTGAAAGATAAGTTACGGATGATTCAGGTCGGGGAAAAGGGAACGATTTCACTAAAAAAGTACTTTCATCCCCTGAACGGAGAAGCCAATCCGCCGGTTGTGACCTTTAAGGAAATCAATACAGATTACTTTGACCACCAGCCTCGGATTTCAATCCCTCAGCTTTCCATCGAAGAAAGAAGAGGCGGATTCAGAGAAGTCCATTTTGGTTTAAAAAAGGAAGAAGCGCAGAAGGAAGCAGACCGGTGCTTCAATTGTGGGGTCTGCAATGGGTGTGATAACTGCTGGGTCTATTGTCCGGATCTGGCCGTGAAGAGGAAGAGAGAACTTTATGAGATCGATTATGACTATTGCAAGGGATGTGGCATCTGCTTTGAAGAATGCCCCAGAGGTGCCATTCTGCTGGAAGAGGAAGGAAGATGAAGACGGTCATCGAGGGAAGTCATGCCGTTTCCTATGGGGTGATGCTCTCAAGGGTTCAGGTCATCTCGGCCTATCCGATCACACCTCAGACGCATATTGTGGAGAAGCTCGCTGATCTTTGTGCCAATGGAGAGCTTCAAGCCAAATTCCTCAAGGTTGAATCAGAGCATTCAGCTATGGCCAGTTGCATCGGGGCCGCTACGGTGGGGGCGAGAACCTTTACCGCTACCTCTTCTCAAGGGCTTGCCCTCATGCATGAACTTCTCCACTGGGCTGCCGGTGCAAGGCTTCCCATTGTGATGGCAAATGTGAACCGAGCCTTAGGGGCTCCATGGAATATCTGGTCTGATCAAACCGACAGCCTGAGCCAGCGCGATACGGGATGGCTTCAATTCTATTGCGAGTCGAGTCAGGAAGTGATTGATACGATCATTCAGGTATTCAAGATTTCTGAAAGGGTCTCTCTTCCTTCGATGGTGGTTCTCGATGCCTTTTACCTCTCCCATACTTATGAACCAGTGGACATCCCTGATCGGGAAAGAGTGGATCAATTTCTTCCTCTCTTCGAACCGAAATATCGACTCGATCCGAAAGCCCCCAGGTCTATCAGCGGTCTCACCCCTCCTGACCTCTTGACAGAGATGAAATACCAGACCCAGCTGGCCATGGAGGAGGCCAAATCTGTGATCCGCGAGGTGGACGAGAAATATTTCAATATTTTTGGAAGGCGTTATCATTTGGTTGAGCCATACCGATGCGACGATTCAGAATTCGTTCTCGTCACTTCGGGGACTGCGTCGAGCACGGCAAGGGATGTGATCGACCAGTATCGGAATGAAGGGAAAGCAGTTGGAATGCTCAAGATCAGAACCTTCCGGCCATTCCCCTCCGAGGAGATCAGAAGGGTGCTGAAAGGGGTTCCCAA
>JBFMAE010000189.1:0-8879 GCA_040756085.1 Thermodesulfobacteriota bacterium
GGTCATAGGCATTCGCCTTCCCGAATAGGTAATGGGTTCGAATCTCTCCTAAAGAGAGTTCTTCCCAGGTAAGATCTTTGATCGATGACCACAGGATGGGAATGATATAAAAAATATATTGGAATGCTTTCCAGCTCATCGGCCCCCCTGTTCTGGATAAAGAGTGTAACACCTTAGATGGATATTTTCCATCGGCCTTTTAAACATTAAAGCGGAAATGGACAATATCTCCATCTTGAATCAGATAGTCCTTTCCTCCTGATCGGAGAAGCCCCTTCTCCCTGGCCAAATGCTCAGAGCCCAAGGCTATGAAATCAGAGAAGGAAATGACCTCGGCACGAATAAATCCTCTCTCCATATCAGTGTGGATCTTCCCCGCGGCTTTGGGAGCAGGGGTTCCCCTCGAAATGGTCCACGCCCTGAGCTCAGCACTGACCGTCGTATAAAATGTGATGAGCCCGAGAATTTCATACCCCACCTGGATCAATCGCTCCAGGCTCGAACTCTCCAGACCCAGTTCTTTTCTGAACTCTTCCCTCTCTTCCTCCTTCAATTCCGAAAGTTCTGCCTCCAGATCGCCGCAGATGACCACCACCTTATTTCCCTCTCTCTCCAACCACTGCGTCATGGCCTTCAAGCAGGTCCCCTCACCTCTTAACTCCTTCTGATCCACATTGGCCACATAAAAAACGGGTTTTGCCGTCAGGAGATGAAGATTGAAAAAGACGGTTTCCCGTTCTCCTGTCGGATGAAACGTCCCTGCCCTCTCACCCCTGTTCAGAACAGCCTGAACTTCTCGATAGACCTCCAGGTCCAAAGCCGCTTCCTTTCCACCGACCCGATAAAGTTTTTCTGCCCTTGCCATCCTCTTCTCTAACGTCTGAAGGTCTGCCAAAATTAATTCGGTATTGATTACCTCGATATCCCTCACCGGATCAATCGAACCGAAGTCATGGGCCACATTTTCATTCGTAAAACATCGAACGGTATGGGCAATCGCATCCAGATTTCGAATGTGGTCAAGAAACTGATTTCCCAGTCCCTCCCCATGACTCGCTCCTTTGGCCAATCCGGCAATATCGAAAAACTCAAGGGTGGTGGGGATCACTTTTTTGGGATGGATTAACTTTGCAATAGACTCCAGCCTCATATCCGGGACAGGGACAACGCCCACATTCGGGTCAATTGTGCAGAAGCGGTAGTTCGCCACCTCTGCCCCTGCGGCAGTCAGAGCATTGAAAATGGTAGATTTCCCGACATTTGGAAGGCCGACGATCCCGCATCGAAATCCCATCTCTGCACCCTTAAAATATGAAATTCGAATTTCTAAATCCCTGCCTGCGGCAGGCAGGCGAAACAATTCCAAAATTCAAATGACTCAATTTCCGAAACGGGATAGAATTTTCGTTTGGGAAATTTAGATTTTGCACATTCGAATTTGTTTCGAATTTCGTGCTTCGGATTTCGAAATATGTCCCAAAATTTTAAGTGGATTTCTTACATTATATTTGTATAATAAAAGAAAGACAAAATAAAGTCTTTTAACGATGTAAGGAGGATGTGGTGAAACAGCAGAATCGGATCATGGTGGAAATAGCGTGTGATATTGCCAAAAAATCCCGTTCAAAGGGAGTATTGCTCTATGGGGATTTGATCGAAGATTACGAGGTCCTCGCCAAAATCGGTCAGGAGAAGGATGCCGATCTGATCCTTGCCATCAAAGACGATGTCTCTTTTCAGGAAGCAAGTCCGATCTTTAAAAAAGTGCTGAGGATTCCCGATATCCCGCTGGGTCGGATCAACCAGATCAAGATGGCGATCATCCAGGCCCTTTCAAGGGGTTTGGTTAAAAAAGGAGATAAATGGGTCTGCCTCTCCGGCATCCCTCAATCGAAAGCTCTCGACAATCTCCTCATCCTTGAATTTGGAAAGGAGTTTGAGATCATCTCTTCTTCGGATCTGCCGATCATCTCTGAAATTGTGATGCCGGAAGTCTTTGAAATCCTCTTAACCCTTGCCCTGGAACTCTCTTCAGAAGGAAAAGAAGGAAGAAAACCCAGCGGAACTATCTTCGTCTTGGGAAGGCATGAAGATGTTCTCAAATTCTCCCATCCCATGGTGATCAACCCTTTTCAGGGATATCCCGAAGAAGAAAGAAATATCCTTGATCCCCGGCTGAAAGAAACCGTTAAAGAATTTTCTTCCATCGATGGAGCCTTCATCATCCGCGAAGATGGTGTCATTCTGGCAGCGGGCCGCCACCTTGATGCGTCCGGAGAGAATATCGAAATTCCCCTGGGCCTAGGAAGTCGCCACCGGGCAGCAGCAGGGATAACCAGTCTGACAAATGCCCTGGCCATTGTTATCTCTGAGGAGACAGGAGGGGTACGGATCTTCCACCATGGAAAGATCTTCATGGAGATTGAAAAGGGAGAATAGTCCCGCCACCCCCCCTTTATCAAAGGGGGGGAAGGGGGGATTCGGTTTTAGAATAAGCCGGGGAGATGGGTTAGCACTGGTGCTAACAATAACGAGATAACTGACATTAACTTAAGCATGATATTAAGTGATGGCCCGGCAGTGTCCTTCATAGGATCGCCGGTCGTATCTCCTACGACTGCAGCCTTATGGGCATCTGATCCTTTTCCTCCTAATTGACCGGATTCAATCCATTTCTTAGCATTATCCCAGGCCCCACCCGCATTATTTAGAGTGACGGCAAGGATAAATCCAACGGCAAGGGCGCTGATAAGGAAGCCACCAAGAGCGTATTTGCCGAGGATCACACCCACCAGAATAGGCACAATGATGGTCATGATCGATGGAACCAGCATTTCCTTCAATGCCGCTCTCGTGCAGATATCTACACACTTACCATATTGGGCTTTTGCCTTTCCTTCCCTAAGACCTGGTATTTCGCGCCACTGTCGCCGAACTTCATCCACAATAAGTCCTGCCGTCACACCTACTGATTTCATGGTCATGGCGACAAAAACGGCTGGGATTAAGGCACCAATCAAAATACCAACGATAACCGGTGCCGAAAGTAAGCTTAACTCAGGTGGGGCTGTTATTTTCCCATCGGTGGTGATCGTTACTAAACCGGCCGCTAAAGCATAAGAAAGAATTAGGCCGAGGGCATTCAAAACAGCAGCACCAATGGCAAACCCCTTACCGGTAGCCGCTGTAGTATTGCCCAAAGAATCTAAGGCATCGGTCCTTTCTCGCACCTCCGGTGGTAATCCTGCCATGGTGGCAATGCCACCAGCATTATCAGCCACAGGACCATAGGCATCGGTAGCTAAGGTTACACCCAGAGTGGATAGCATACTGACAGCAGCTATTGCTACTCCATAAAAGCTTGCAAAATGGAAGGCTAAAATAGTAGCTATGGCTACAAGAAGAACGGGTGGCCAAGTGCTTATTAAACCGATAGCAAAGCCACGGACAATAGTGGCACCTCCACCAATAGTAGATGCATGTGAAATTTCCTTTGTTGGTTTAAAGGCATAAGAAGTATAGTAATTGGTGCTTTCTCCCATGAGCACCCCTGCTATTAAGCCGGCAAAAACCGCCCAAAAGAGACCCAACCGGGCATTCAAAAAATAAATCACCAAAAAGCTGAATACTGCGGTCAATATGGAGGCACTGAGGGTGCCACGACGCAATGCCCCAAGGAGAGCAGCCATCTCAACCTTTTCCCCTACCCTGACGAAAAAACAGCCAATAATTGAGGCCACAATGCCTCCGGCCATGATTAACATCGGTAGCCACCAGGCAGCTCGCAGAGCAGCATCAGGAGATTGAGAGGGAAACAACTTCGTTACCCATGGTGCTATCGCTTCCGGTGCTACAACAACGCCGACAATACAGAGTGTCATGGCAGCAACGACTGTTTCAACATAAGACTCGAAAAGATCAGCACCCATACCACATACATCACCCACATTATCACCGACAAAGTCAGCTATGACGGCAGCATTTCTTGGGTCATCTTCGGGTATCCCTGCTTCTACCTTGCCCACTAAATCAGAGCCGGCGTCAGCCCCTTTGGTAAAAATGCCACCTCCAACCCGTGCAAAGAGAGCTACCAATGAGGCTCCGGTTCCATAAGCTGGAATGACAGCTAGGAAATTAGGGTCCTTATGCCAGGCGAAATAAAGGGTTGATAACCCTATGACACCGATGCTAACCACGGTTAAGCCCATCACGGCTCCACCCCGGAAAGAAACACGCAGTCCTTGATTTAAACTTTTTTCTGCTGCGGCGGTGGTTCTACCGTTAGACCTGACCGCCATATTCATGCCAGCATATCCAGCACCCATTGAACAGAGAGCACCAAAGATAAAAGCAATACTCGTTTTCCAGCCCAGTGCGGGGATGAGGGTCAGAACAATAGCTATGACCACTATCACAATGATTTCGGTCCGATATTCTCTGTGAATAAAGGCTAAGGCTCCTTCTTGAATAGCGCTTGAGATTTCCTTTATTCTTTCTATTCCTGGAGTTTGTCTTAGAACATAGCGCACAAAGTAAACGACTGTACCAAATCCCAAGATCCCACAAATGACAGATATCCAAACGAAATCCATGACACTCTCCTTTCCATATTAAATTTAAGGTATCCTTCTTAATCGGAGTGATAAGCACTCATTATCGTAACACTTTAGCCATTTGAAAAAGGGCGAGGATCATATCTCTACTAATCGAGAGATGAGCTAAATCCCCCTTCATCCCCCTTTACCCCGTTAGAAAGCCCCGCCATTTACTCCGTTGGATAGTAAACATCCTACGGGGTTTATGGCGGGGATGATAAAAATAAATAGTATTCATCTTAGAAAGGGTGGGGTTTAAAGCCCCATCCTTTCTAACGGGGTTTACTAAAGGGGGAAAAATTAACCCCTCCCTTTGGCAAAGGGAGGTCGGGAGGGATTTAAAAAGGTTTTTTCAAACAGCTAAATTGATACTCATTATCGTTATCACATCTGTTCAAACTTTTTTCTGATACCGATTCATCGCCGTCTCAATTCCTTCAAGAACCATGACCCCTATCGATTCTGCTGCTTGTGAAATAATCCCGTCTAATTGAAATTGTTCTATTTCATCAAAAGAGGTTAGGACATATTCCGCCGGGTCCATTCCTTTCGGAGGTCTGCCAATGCCCACCTTCAATCTCAAAAAATTATTTTCACCGATGGATTCAATGATGGACCGGACTCCCTGATGCCCTCCATCCCCCCCTTTCCGTTTAAAGCGGAGCCTTCCAAAAGGAAGGTCCAGATCGTCATGGATAACGACCAGATCTTCTATACCGACGTGAAAAAAAATGACTGTTTTTTTTACCGCCTCTCCACTCCGGTTCATGAAAGTCATCGGTTTGGCAAGGATGACCTGATGAGAATCAATCGATCCTTTTCCGTAGAGGGTTTTGAAACGCTTAGCGCAGATGGGAATATGATTTATTTTGGCGAGTCGATCCACCACCTGAAATCCGATATTGTGTCGGCTTCCCAGATAGCGGACCCCAGGATTCCCCAGTCCCACGATAACCTTCACAACCGGTTATTTTTCTTCCTCCTTCTCCTCCACCTCGACCCCTTCCACTGCCTCTGCAACCACCTCTTCTACCACCTTCTCCTCAACCACAGGTGGCACCACAGTGGCAATGGTAAAGTTGGTGTCCGACAGAATCTTTCCCTTTTCTACTTTTAAGTCCTGAACATGAACCGAATCGCCAATCTTTAAGGAACTGACATCGATATCGATCGATTTGGGAATATCCCCGGGAAAGCACTGGATTTGGATTCCCCTCCGGATCTGCTCCAGAATGCCTCCCATCTTTGTGCCTTCCGGTTTTCCAATCAGATGAATGGGGACTTCCACAGTGACCATCTCATCCATGGCCACTTCGTAAAAATCGGTATGAAGCATCGTCCTTTGAAGAGGATCGATTTGAATGTCTTTCAACATCACAACCTTTCTTTCTGACCGATCACCCCTTCTTATGTCGAGATCAATCAGGACATTCTCTCCTGCCTCCGTCTGAAGGGTTTTCCCCAATTCTCTGGAATTAACGACCAGAGGGATCGTCTTCGAACGGGAGCCGTAAAAAATCGCCGGGATCAGGCCCTTTGCCCTCAATTTTCTTGCCTTCCCCTTACCAACTCCTTCTCGGATCTCTGCCGACAATAAAGGTCTTTCCATAGGTCACTCCTTCTTCACCCTCCCCCCTATCCCCTCCCGTCAAGGAAGGGGAGAAAAAGAAGTTCGGTCTCCCCTTACGCCTGCCTGCAGTAGGCAGGGGAGAGGCTTGGGGTGAGGGGTTTAGTGGTTAAACGAACAAGTAACTGACGGATTCATCCTCATAAATCCTTCGAATCGCCTCGGCTAAGAGCCCCGATATAGAGAGGACTTTGATCTTTGGAGATGTTTTGGCCTCCTCTCTGAGCGGGATGCTATCTGTCACAATGATTTCCTGAATCGGAGATACCCCAAGAATCTTTACTGCCTGTCCGGAAAGCACAGGATGGGTGCAGCAAGCATAGACTGCTTTCGCCCCTTCTTCAGCCAGGGCATAGGCCGCCCGTGCCAGGGTCCCTCCTGTATCCACCATATCATCCACCAGGACAGCGACCATTCCGCTGACATCGCCGATAATGTTCATCACCTGTGAAACATTGGGCGCTTCCCTTCGCTTATCAATGAAAGCTAAAGAGGTATTCATTCGCTTTGCATAGGCTCGAGCCCTCTCCACCCCTCCTGCATCTGGAGAGACGATGACGACATCATTCTTCAACTGTTTCAAATAATCTAAAAGCACGGGCGCGGCAAATAAGTGATCCACGGGAATATTAAAAAAACCCTGAATCTGGCCGGCATGGAGGTCAACGGTGAGGATTCGAGAAGCCCCCGCTGTGGTGATCAGGTCAGCGACCAGTTTGGCGGAGATGGGCGCCCGGGGAACGACTTTCCGATCCTGTCTGGCATAACCGTAGTAAGGGAGGACAGCGGTGATCCTTTCAGCCGAAGCCCTTTTCAGGGCATCAATCAGGATCAGGAGCTCCATCAGATTGTTATTAATGGGATCGCAGAGCGACTGGATGACGAAGACATCCATCCCGCGCACGCTTTCATCGATCTCAACATTAATCTCTCCGTCGCTGAAACTTTTTACCACCGATTTTCCAATTGGGGTTTTCAATTTTTCAGAGATCTGATGAACGAGTCCAGGATTTGAATTCCCGGTGAATATTCTTAACCAACTTAAATCCTGCCTTGGCTTACGCCCTACCCTTTTTTTACCCATAAGAACCTCATGATCCCGAAGGTAGAAAGTGGAAGGTAGTGAGTCGTTTAATCATTTTCTATAACCACCCTCTACTTTCAACTTTCCACCCTCTAAAAATTGGCTGGGGTGGGAGGATTCGAACCTCCGAATCCAGGTTCCAAAGACCTGTGTCTTACCGCTTGACGACACCCCAATCTCAAAAAAATTAATTTCAAATGACAAAGTTCAAATGCCAAATCAAATCCAAAGCTCAAATGTTAAAAACTTTTTTGAATTTGGACTTTAACATTCCTTTGACATTTGGATTTTGACATTTGAAATTAGGTTACCTGCTTTTTTGAATTTCCTTATTATACTCTGCTAAAACTCTTGATTCGATCATCTGTCGGGTTTCATTGTTGAGGGGATGGGCGGTATCCCTATAAGTTCCATCCTTTCTTTTCTTGCTCGGCATCGCAACGAACAACCCATTATTTCCACTAATCACTTTTAAGTCTCTTACGACGAAACAATGGTCGAAGGTGATTGCCACATAGGCCTTAAGCCGATCTTCCTGAACGGGAAATACCTTCACTTCTGTCACTTCCATAATGCCCCCTTGACCTGTACCTAATATGGTACAGGGCTTGCCATCCACCGAGTATGGTGCATGGTCTTACCGATATAAAATCTCACTCCCACCATTCTACCTATAAATTTACAGGCAATTCATCATGCCCAGAGGGCACCCACGAATGATGAAAATGATCACTGCGAACGAATTTCACGAATAAAACCTATTCGTGTCATTCGCTGTCATTCGTGCTATTCTTTTTTATTTTCTGAGCAATGTCAAGCAAGGAAACTTTGTGCTTTTAGAACGATCCACCCCTTCCCTCTGATCCTGTTTTTTATCTTTTTATAAGCCTTCGATGCATCCCCTTCCTCTGAAAAGACCCCGAAAACCGTAGGCCCGCTCCCCGTCATCAAGGTACCCAGAGCTCCGGCAGAGTAGATTATTTTTTTCATGATGTCGATCTGAGGATACCTTTTCGAAACCACCCCCTCCAGATCGTTCGATAGAATGGAGGCAATCCCCTCAGGAGTTCTTAAAAACTCATGAAGATTAAAATGAAATTGCCTTTTTGTCAATATGAAACTTTGGTAAGCCCAACGCGTCGAAACCTCAAAATTTGGATAAATCAGGACGAACCATAGACCCGGAAGTTCAATCCTTTTTAGCCGTTCTCCGACCCCTAAACCAATAGCTGCACCCTCCAGAAAGAAAAAAGGAACATCTGTCCCGATCTCCACGCCCATCTCCATCAATTCCCTTTGGGAAAGGTTCGTCTTCAGAAGTTGATTCAAGGCCTTCAGTGTTGTAGCGGCATTACTGCTTCCACCCCCGAGACCTGCTCCGAGTGGAATTCTCTTTTTGATTTCGATACGGACGCCTCCCTTATAGCCCGATCTCTTCAATATTGCTCGGGCAGCCTTGTAAACCAAGTTGCTTTTTCCAACGGGAAGGCTGGGATGGTCGGTCGTGATGGAAACTCCATTTTTTTTTAGGGTGAAATAAAGTGTATCGTGAAGGGTGATCTTTTGAAGGATC
>JBFMAE010000190.1:0-5862 GCA_040756085.1 Thermodesulfobacteriota bacterium
TCCCATGAAGCCGGTTGTTTTGCTCTGGATGAGGAAGTCATTCATGATGGGATGATAAGCTTGTCCACCCAAGCATGGACCAAGAAGCAAGGCGATCTGGGGGACGATCCCCGAGGCCAGAATCTGTGCCCTGAAAAGCCATCCATATGCCTCCAAACAATCCATCCCCTCCTGAAGACGCGCACCCCCGGAATCGTTTATCCCGACGAAGGGCCACCCTTTCTCCTTAGCGAAATCAAGGGCCCATACGAACTTCTTTCCATGATACTCACCAAAGGAACCAGCCATGGCTGTAAAGTCTTCAGAGGCGACTACAACATACCTGCCGTTGACTTTTCCATATCCGGTGACGACACCTTCAGCAGGGATGAGTTTGCCAGCCAAACCAAATTCATGTTGCCGATGGGTCACGAAGGTTCCGACTTCGGTAAAAGTACCAGGATCGATGAGCATGTCGATCCTTTCCCGTGCGTTGGTCTGGTTTTTTTCTCGACGCTTTGCAAGTTCTTTCTCGCCTCCCATTTCAAGAACAGCTTTCCGTCGCTTCATATAATCATCATATATTGCATCAAACTTTCCCATCACGAGCCTCCTTTCTTGTACATCCTGAATGATTTATTTTCAAAATATTATTAATTCAATTCAAAATATGGTTTTATGATTAAAACTCCCTCTCCTTTAGCTAAAGAATTTTTTCACAATATATTTATCAGATATAAATAAATAGTGCAAGAATTTTTTTATTTACTTTTTCTTCGATTTCTGGTAACCTCTAACCAATGAAAATCTCAACAAAAACCCAATTAGCGCTCATTTTTTTGGTGATCGCCTGCTTTATTGGCGTTGTGACAAGCCTCATTGTCAATTCTCTCATTACCAATCAGATTATTTTTGAAGCACAGGAAAGGGTGAAAGAGCATCTCAGTACAGCCCAATGGGTCTATACCTCTAAAATTAAGGATATAGACCGGACTGTCCATTGGACATCCATCAGACACGTATTAAAAAAAGGAATAAAAGAGAAGAGTGTTTCCTTTATTCAAGACGAACTTTCAGGATTGATGGCTGAAGAGGGGCTCGATTTTTTAACATTAGCCGATCGAAAAGGAACGGTCATCCATCGGTTTCATAATCCTCGCTCATCCGGAGATACTTTGGTTCAGGACCCGTTTATTCAGAGGGCTCTTGAGAAAAAAGGGATTTCAGGAACACAGGTGCTCTCGAGAGAGGAACTCTTGAAGGAAGGGGAGGCTTTGGCTCAGAAAGCCATCTTACGATTGATCCCTACCCCTAAAGCAAAACCGATTGAAAAAGTACAGGAGACCTCTGGTATGGTATTGAAATCAGCCCATCCCATTATTGATTTCAACGGGGAGGTCTTGGGGGTGTTAGTCGGTGGAGTCCTTCTTAACCGCAATTATGAGATTGTCGATCGGATCAAAAACATTGTTTTCAAAGACGCGAAATACAAAGGGAAAGATATTGGCACAGCGACTATTTTTATGGATGATGTGAGAATATCGACCAATGTGATGGATAAGGTAGGGAACAGGGCGATTGGAACTCGGGTAAGTGCGGAAGTGTATCAGCAAGTCTTTGAGCAGGGATTGCCCTGGATACAAAGGGCGTTCGTAGTTGATGATTGGTATATCACCGCCTATGAACCCATACGGGACATTCAAGATAAAATCGTTGGGATACTCTATGTCGGAATGCTGGAAAGCAAATATGCAGTGATGAAGGAAAGGATCATTCTTTTCTTCTTCCTCTTCTCTTTGTCAGGAATGTTGATCGCCCTTACCGTCTCTTTTCTCCTCTCCTGGAAGATCCTTAAGAAATAAATCCCAAATTCCAAGCACCAATAATCAAATAAGCTCCAAATACCAATAACCAAAACATACACTTGGTTTTGATGTAATTGATGATGATTTAGTCGATTTACAATTCGGTCATTGGTTATTGGTATTTGGAGCTTGCCTGCCTGCCCTGCCTACCGCAGGCAGGCGCAGGCAGGGGATTTGGATATTGGAATTTAAATAATTGAGGGATATTTCATTATCGAAGAATTATTCTTCACGGTTAGGCTCATCATGATCTTCAGATTGTTTACCCCGGCCCCCTTTTTTCAGCCCTTTTCGGAACCCCGAAATCAGAAGCCAAATGACGATCACAACGATGCCGATGGCTAAGAAATTTGAAGCTCCTATCTTTCTCAAAAAATCTGAGAAGTATTCGACCGTCTCCATCATTCTGTCCTCTCGGCGACAGCAAGGAGTGAGGTGCCGAAGGGGAGAGGGAGGAGGGCTTCCATTTTAAATAAGGGGACCAGGAGGTTATAGATTCTTAGTTGGAAGGAAGGAAGCCTTTTTCTCCGGAGTATTTTACCGTTTAAAAACCATCCGAGGATTCCAATTCGATTAAAGTGCCTCAGGAGAATCACCTTGAACCCCATCGTTTCTAATTTCTTTTTTAATTCTTTCTTCCCATACCGCCGGTGATGCCCCAAATTCCGATCCAGACTTCCATGAAGCCATCGGTGAGAGGGGACAAGGAGGAGGAGCCGGCCTCTGGGCTCCAGGACCTTGTGGATATTTTTGAGGGCCTTTTCTTCCTCCTTAATATGCTCCAGGACATTGAAGCAGATGACCGTATCGATATGATATTGCCGGTATGGCTCCAGATCAGAACCGGAAATATCCAGCTCTCTGATCATGAATTTATTATACTTCTCAAAGGTATTTTTAAGAAAGGTGAGGTATTTGGGTTCAGAGTCGGTGGCAATCACAACATCTCGATCCATGAGAAATTTTGTGATGTTTCCAATTCCGGAACCGATCTCCAAAACCCTTCTGCCCAAAAACGGACGGAATTTTGAAAAGACCCATCGATTATAACGATGAAATTTTTTCATCCTCTGGAGAGTTTGATAGACGATGTCTTCTGTTTCCGAATCAAAGAAGTTATACCGCAAGATAGAAAAGATGGCCTTCAGCCCATCGACCCAGTAGATCTTCTTCCCCTCCCAGTAATCCCGTCCACTGTAGGAGATGGGGACTTCGTAGATCCGGTAATTCATCTTGGCAATTTTGGCGGTCACCTCAGGTTCAAAACCAAATCGATTCGACTTCAGATGAATATGGTCCAGTACCTCTTTTTTAAAGACTTTGTAACCCGTCTCCATATCGGTAAGGTTGAGGTCGGTGCAGAGATTTGAAAGAAAAGTGAGAAACCTGTTTCCAAGGGTGTGCCAGAACATCAAAACCCGTCTTGGAGTGCCCAGGAATCGAGAACCGTAAACCACATCCGCCTTTCCATCGAGAATCGGTTCGATTAACTTAGAATATTCGCTGGGATGATATTCCAGATCGGCATCTTGGATGAGGATGATATCCCCGGTGGCCCCTTTGAATCCGGTGCGAAGGGCAGCACCCTTGCCCATATTCTTGGGTTGATAGAAGATACGGACTTGTTGCTTCGATCCTTTCCCCTCATCGGCTGACCATTCCTTTAGAAACTCCCTCGTACCGTCTGTGGAGAAATCATCGACCACAACCACTTCTTTGGGGAGGTCGACCTGGAGGACCCTGGAGAGAATTTCACCGATGGTGTTAATCTCATTATAGACGGGAATGATGACTGAGAGTTTCATGAAGTGAAATGAATGCCACAAAATTTTAAGCGATTATATCAAAAAACTTTAACAGGAGAAAGATTTATTTCCCATTAAGATGAATCTAAAGTGAGGTAGGATGTCATGCGCCTCGCCTGTGGAGTCTCATGAGCAAATAGGAGCGGATCTCCTGTTTTCAAAAGAACCGGAGAAGAGAATTCAGGAAAAGGCCAATCAGCCTTTGAATAGGGCAATCCGGAAATCAAAACCTGAGCAGGGCAGCTCCCCAGGTAAAGCCTGCGCCAAAGGAATTCGTCAGGATGAGGTCTCCACGACGGATCTGACCACTTCGAACAGCTTCGTCCAGGGCTGTGGGAATAGAGGCTGCTGAGGTATTGCCATATTTATGGACTGTTATGATCACCTTTTCCATTGGGATCTCAAGACGCTTAGCTACTTCTTCCATAATCCGTATATTGGCCTGATGGGGGATGAACCAGTCTATTTCTTCGCTGGTGATTTTTTTTGATTTCATGATCTTGCGAGCGGCATCCACCATTGTACGAACAGCGTACTTATAGACTTCGTTCCCTTGCATTTTTACAAAGTGGAGGCCCGCATCCAACATCTGGTAGGAGGGAGGGTTGCGGGACCCACCTCCAGGAACATTGAGCAGACCCCAGAGATCCCCGTCGGAGTTGAGATGGGTAGCCAGGATCTCCCCATCCCTATTTCTATTGGAATGGCCCAGGACGACGGCGCCCGCTCCGTCACCAAAGAGGACACAGGTGGATCTATCTTTAAAGTTGATCCGGTTGGAGATGATTTCTCCTCCTACCACCAGGGCATGGCGGTGTGAGCCATCCTGCATAAATTTCTGGGCCACTGCCAGGCCATAGATGAATCCCGGGCAGGCTGCATTGACATCGAAGGCCACCGCATTCTTTGCCTTCAGTCGATGCTGGAGGATACAGGCAGCCGAAGGACTTAACATATCTGCCGTGGAAGTCCCCACAATAATGATATCTAGCTTTTCAGGAGAAAGGTCCGCCATTTCCAGGGCGCCTTCAGAGGCCGGTGTGGCCAGATCGGTGAGGGCCTGACCTGGTTCGATCATCCTGCGTGATCGGATTCCTGTCCGGGTGACGATCCACTCATCAGTGGTATCTATAATTTTTTCGAAATAAGAATTAGGGACGACCCGCTCTGGAGTACAAGAGCCCGTTCCCTGAATACCTATCTTCTTCACGTAACTATTTTCTCCTGAGATGGTTTGGGGAGGACCCCCGGGAAAATCAAAATTTGAATGTAAAATTTTGTTACATTTTTGAATATTATGCAACTAAAATTTTTTATTTGGGAGCGTCTTTTTTTCCGTGATAACTATTATTATATCTGCCCCCTCACCCTCCCCTCTCCCCTTGAGGGGGAGGGGAGGGTGAGGGGTAACATATTGAATTAATTCGTTCCCCAATTTTTTAGGTACTTTAAGTTGGCCTTAAGCTTCGTCTCTTTTCAACCCCTTTTTTCTTAAGTAGCTTATTATCACGGATTTGAAGATGCTTCCTATTCAGAATCGATCCTTGAAAAATTTTCAAAATATGTAATTAATATGTTGTAAGAAAGTTATTTTTGCATCTGTTCTATGGGAAAAGCCTCTTTAGAGTGATCCTCACCTGGGAAAGGTCATGAAGTTGCAAGATAAGGTTGCGATTGTAACCGGAGGAGGAAGGGGGTTGGGACGTTCCATAGTCCTCTCCTTTGGTAGAGAAGGGGCAAAGGTTGTCCTGGCCGCCAGGACTAAAGAGGAGATCGATCACGTTGTCGAAGAATTACGATCGCTAAAAAAGGATGCCCTCGCCGTTCCTACAGACATCTCCGATGAAGATCAGGTGAACCATATGGTGAAAAGAACCCTGGAGACCTACGGAACGATTGATATCCTCGTGAATAATGCAGGGACAAGAGGTCCCATCGGCCCTATCCATGAGATTTCCCTATCGGAATGGGAAAAAACTCTGAGAGTCAATCTGACTGCGGCTTTCTTATGTACGAAAGCAGTCCTGCCGATCTTCATGGAAAAGAAAGAGGGCAAAATCATTAACGTGACAACAACCACAACGCCTAGGCCGAATTTAACTCCCTACATGGTCGCAAAGGTCGGGCTCATACATTTCACCAAGCAACTGTCCCGCGAACTCAAGGACTACAATATCCAAGTCAATGCCATCCATCCCGGCGTTATGGATACC
>JBFMAE010000191.1:0-8266 GCA_040756085.1 Thermodesulfobacteriota bacterium
ACCCTCCAGGGAGGGGACTCCTGGGGCCGGAAACTATCTTCCTTTTTTCTTAAGGTATCATAGTAGAGGTTCGATCCCCCATACCGGATTCCGCTCCTCCATGAGAATTTTCCGTTGGGTGAGACGATTTTCAATCGGTCTGAATCATCCAGCATTATGGTATCTATTTTCCCCTGGTTTCGGATATCAGCCACAGTGAGACCAAAGATTTTCGCCTCCTTGGGAAAAGGCAATTTGGGCCCTCTCTCGAAGGATTTTTTCTTCCAGACAAATTTATAGATCCGGCCGACAAACAGGCCGTCTGAACCCATCTGCTGGCCCATCAAAACAGGACCCTCTTTGGGATGGTGCAAGACCCGAAAATACCAGCCAGCCTTTTCAGTGATCTTCCTGAATTTTTTCTCTTCAAATTCTAAGATGAAAGACCGGAGGTCGTCTTCCACGACAGAGGTCACGATGATTTCAGCAAATCCGTTTCGATTGACATCCGCCACATCGAGGGTTAAAAAGTTATGTTCAAATCCATGTTCAATCTTCAGAAACAGGTTCAGTTTATCGCCATCGTATTTAAAAATATAGAGGTTGTGGTTATCCATGACCACCAGTTCATTCTTCTTGTCCCCGTCCACATCGCCGATATCAATACCTCTGATCTCAAAATTTAAGGTCTGGCTCTTTTTAAAGCCAATGCCTTCGGCATCCATCCTTCCGATCTCTCTTTCCGGCTGAACGAGATAAGGATGTCTTTGCGGGCGGCCCACCATGGCACGGCGACCCAGGATTTTATAGGCGATGTCCTGTGCGAAATCTCCAATCTTCACCATCACATCGTCGATGCCTTTGTGCTGAGTGTAAGCACCGAGAGGAGGTTTTTCTTCAGTGATGCTGATCAGTCGGGCATCCAGACTGATATAGTTGCCGATCTTGGTGAGACTTCCGAGGACGATGTAATCCGCCCCCACTCTCATCCCGATCTTTGCAGCCACCGTCTCGTCAAGGCGCATCGGCCTCTCTTCATAGAGGGCTCGCTCCACAAGGGATCGTTCGACGACCACGATTCTTCCCTCCACTGTGATCCGGGATGAGAGGATATCGTAGATGCCTTCTCTCAGATAATCGAGATTCTCCTGGCTGTGAATCAGAAAGGGGAGGATGGCCACTCTGAAAACCTTCCCGGGGTCTCTGGGTTGGGCATTTATTTGAAAGGGAAAAGCGAGAAGGGAGAGTAAACATAAAATGAAAATTGATTTAAATTTCATAATTTTTCCTTCCTTAAATCTATTATTTGGAGGAGCTCCCCCTACACTCTGTTCACCTCTTCAAATCCGATATCATATGCATGATCTGATCCAATCTCATATGAATCTGGTCTATGCGGGTATTTACTGCTTTTATATCTTCCCTCATCTCTTTCATTTGCTCCTTTAATTCTTTTGTCCGTTCTTCCACTACATCATAGATCAATTCCAGGGTGACCTTTTTTACAATGTGCTTTACAGTAGCTTTCATTTCTTTATATCACCTCCATTTAACCCTCTCCCATCAAAGTGAAAAAAAATGAAGAATGTATTTGAGGGTAAAGATATCATCGTTTATTTAAGGGGATTTGTCAAATAGGAATAACGTAGAAAATAAAAGTCAATGGTCAAAAGGTAACGGTAAAGATGCCCGTTTGGTCGAAGGGTTATGTTTTGGGTATATAAAATCTTTTAAGGCAATTAACGTTTATCGTTGTCGAGACTCGTATCGAGGCTCGTTCGTAGACGCTGGTTGATCGAGTTTCCAGATTCAAGCTTCTTGCTTCGATACGAGAATCCTCACCGATGAACGAGTTCCTATAAAATCCTTTAACCGTAACCCTTTGACCATAGACGATACGCCTGCCTGCCGGTAGGCAGGGGCTTCGTAACCTTAACCCAAAGGCAATTTTCATGGTTTGCGTGTGGCGACTAACCTGGGGTGAATTAGCCGATCTTAAACACCATGGCCGCACCCGTATCCCCGGCAGCACAGCCAGCCCATAGGCCATAACCTCCACCGAGGAGTGCAATTTCTTCTATTAATTCAGCGATCAGCCTCCCAGCAGTAGGCCCCTGAGGATGTCCATAGATCATGGAATTTCCATAATTGTTCATCCAGTTTACATCGATTTCCATCTTTTTGGCCATATAAATATCATTGATGGCAAAAGGGCTGTGAGTCTTGACGGCCTTGAGATCCTTTACTTTGATCCCTGCATCTTTAAGAGCCATTTCAGAGGCGGGAACAGGGGCTTGCGCCATAAACCCTTTTTTGGCCCTTGCGAATCCGTATGAAAGAATCTGGACTTCAATCTTTGGATCTTTGCTCAGTTCTTTTGCCTTTTCCTGGGTGGTGATTATAAAACCGCTGTTTCCATCGGCAGGATGAGTCTGAGCTCCATAGCTATGGACCCCGCCTGGTTCAACAGGCGAGAGTCTGGCTAGCCCTTGAGCCGTGGTGGGGGTGATCCCTTCGTCCTCCTCAATAGATTTTGTCTCCTTTTTACCAATTCTTACTTCAACAGGGAACATGTACCTTTTTTGAAAGGCTCTGTCATTGGCCAGGGCATCCAGATACTGTTCATACCTCCGCAGGGTGACCGCATCACACTCCTCTTTTGTTGTTCCCAATTCCTTGGCTACATTTTCAGCAGTCTGAATCATTTTCTGCCCTGCCCAGGGATCTTTATTAAAATTGTCCATCATCCAGTTTTCCGATTCCACTTCTCCACCCGGACCAAGGGGGTTTGGCCAGACCGTATGAGGGCCATTGGAGGCGCGATCCGACATAAGAGCATATCCTGTCTCGTAGCCTCCGAGTTCTATATTTTGGGCTGCAAGATAGATACAGGTCGTTGAGGTGGTGCATGCCTGGTTGATCATGAGAGCCGGGATATCTTTGACACCATCCGCCACCATAGCGGCCGCCCAGGTATGACTGTAAAAAAGATGATGCTGGGCAATGGTTATTCCAAAATAGACATAGTCAATCACAGTCGGATCAATTTTTCTCATTTTAAACCATCGATTGGCTGTTGTTGCTCCGAGAACGATGGCGTTTTCGTTTGCTAAGCTTCCCTGCCAGCGGCAAAATGGCGACGAGTAATAGCCCCCGAATGGAATAAACGGTTTGTTTAATCTGGCCATAAAAGTCTCCTCTCAATCATACTGTTAAATTTTTCACATAAATTATTATAATATCTTTTCGATGTCAATTCATTTTTTTGAGATTTCTGAAAAGGTCCAGAAATCTCTGATTACACTCCTGCCTACCGCAGGCAGGGATTAGGTACCGATTACACAGATTAGAAATTCATTGAAAATAAAGAGAAATCTGTGTAATCATTTTTTGAAATCTGGGTAATCAAGAAAGCGTGAAGTAGTTTTTCAGAGATCTCCAAAAAAAATCTTGACAAATAAGGGGGGGATCGGGTTAAATTTCATCGTGTCTCGTGAATCGTGATTCATGCCTGCAAGCCTGTACGCCGAACCTGCCTTCGCCGAAACGTTTCGTGCAGGCAGGCAAGTTCTTTGGCAGGCGTGCCGAAGTGCATCGTTTCGGTATGCAGGCGTGACTCGTAATTACGTTGCCACAGAATTCAAGTAGACTTAACGAATCACGAGTCACCAACACGCCTGCGTGCCGAAACACCTAATCGCACATAGCGTTTCTGCGAAAACAGGCACTACGGCGTGCAGGCACGAATCACGATAAGGAGGTTATCTATGGCAACATCCGTAACAGTACCTATGGTTGGAAAAATTGTATTGGTTTCCGTGAAGGTAGGAGATCGAGTGGAAGAGAATGATCAGGTTGCTGTATTGGAAGCGATGAAGATGGAGATGCCCGTGGTAGCTCCAGTGAGCGGAGTGGTGAAAGAGGTATGTGTTTCAGCAGGCCAGGAAGTGGAGGCAGAGGCGCCGATTGTCGTTATTGAATAATTATAAAGGTTGACGGTGAATGATGGAGTAAAGAACCCCGCCTCTTGGGCGGGGTTCTTTAATTCGGGGAAATCAGAAATCAGGTTGACACCTCCCTATCTCTATGATAACCATTTTCTATAACATTACATGACACCTGTTCGTGTTTCGTATCCGTAACCCATTTAATTTTCATAGTTTGTAAGTGATGCCGGACCATTATCGGGCGGAGATCCGAAGACCGATCCGTCTATTGGAAGGCATTCCATAATTATAAGTTTAGAGTTATGAGTTCCGAATTTTTCCACGAACACGCCTGCGTGCCGAAATGCCTGCCTAAAAGAAGCGGTGCGGCGAAAGCCTACACTCCGGCGTGCAGGCACGTGACACGAGGTGAACCATGAAACGAATCGGAATTATCGCCAAACAGAACAAACCAGAGGCAGTCCCCATCGTCAGGAATTTGGTGGAGTGGCTCCGTCCTAAGAAGATCGAAGTGTATGTTGAAGAAGGAATGACCAAGCTGTTCAGTCCTCCCCTTTCGGGGTCCGGTTTGAATCCCATTGACAGGAAGGATTTCGCCCCCAATGTAGAGATGATCATCGTCCTCGGTGGAGATGGAACGCTTCTCAGCGTGGCCCGTCAGGTATGGAATCGAAACATCCCTATCCTCGGAGTCAACCTGGGAGGGCTCGGTTTTCTGACAGAAATTACCCTGGAGGAATTGTATCGCGTCTTGGAAAGGGTGGTCCAGGGGGATTTTAAAACGGACGAAAGGGAGGTCCTCGATGCTGCTGTGATCCGGAGGGGGGAGAGGTTGACAGAGTTTACCATCCTGAACGATGCCGTGATCAACAAAGGAGCACTGGCCCGGATTATCGAACTCGAGACAACCATCAACGGTGAATTCTTATCTACCTTTAGGTCCGATGGTCTTATCATTTCAACGCCTACGGGGTCAACAGCCTACAACCTTTCTGCAGGGGGACCCATTGTTTATCCTTCCCTCCGAACCATCATCATCACGCCCATCTGTCCTCATACATTGACCAACCGACCGATCATCATCCCCGATGATGTGGAGGTACGTGTACTGCTCAAATCGAAACATCAGGAGGTCATCCTGACGTTGGATGGTCAGCAAGGGTTTTCTTTGGAATTTGAGGATGTGGTCGAGTTGAGGAAGGCGGAGGGCCACATCCTTCTAATTAAATCACCTTACCGACACTACTTTGAGGTATTGAGAGAGAAGTTGAAGTGGGGAGGACGATAAAAGAAAAATTAAAAGTTAAAAATTTAAAGTTTAAAGTTGTATTGAGAAAATGGAAGAAAATAAAAGAGACATAAAAGATAGGAGTTTTGAGTTTGGAGTGAGAATTGTAAAATTTGTTCAGAAATTACCGAAAAATTATGTTGGTCAAAAAATCGGAGGACAACTTTTGGATTCGGGCACTTCCGTGGGAGCTAATGTTGAAGAAGCCACAGGCGGTTTTAGCAAAAAAGACTTCACATACAAAATGGGAGTTGCCTTGAAGGAGGCAAGGGAATCGAATTACTGGCTAAGATTAATAAAAGTTTCTGAATTGGCAAAAGGAGATGAATTGGATTCCCTCTTAAAGGAATCTGAGGAACTCAAAAAAATATTAGGCTCTATTGTTAAAACATCGAGAGGAAAATAAATTTAAATATTCTTATATATTAATTGATTACTCATAACTTTTAACACTTAACTTTTAATTTTTAACTCTCTTGTATGTTGCTTGAGCTTCGAATTAAAAATTTTGCAATTATTGATGAGTTGGATTTATCCTTCGCGAAGGGGCTCAATATCCTCACCGGTGAGACAGGGGCGGGGAAGTCTATCATCCTCAATGCGGTCCACCTCCTCCTGGGGGATAAAGCAACCGAGGAGTTGGTTCGAAGCTCGGAAGAAGAAGCGAGCGTGGAGGCTCTCTTCGATATTTCCGGGAATAAGGAGGTCAAGGGAAAAGTTAAAGAGAGAGCCGGGAAGTTTCATGACATCGGGGAGGAAGAATCCCTGCTCGTCAGGCGGGTGATCTCTCGGTCCGGAAGAGGGAAGGTATTCATCAATGGGAACCTGGCCACGCTCGGAATGCTTTCTGAGATCGGAGAAGAACTTCTCAGCATCTACGGACAGCATGAACACCAATCTCTCCAGCGGGTCGAGACCCACATCGATATTTTGGATGAATTCGGAGGATTGCTCGGGCTTCGAGAGGAGTTTCAAAAACATTTCGAGAAACTTATCTCCTTATCCGAAGAGATAAAGAAGATTCGAGAAGAGAAGGAGAGGAGGGCAAAAGAACGTGACCTGATGGCCTTCCAGTCAAGGGAGATTGAGACTTCCGGGATTCAGATCGGCGAAGAAGAGGTTCTGAAGGAAGAGCGGAAAATTCTTACTTATGCGAAAAAACTGCTGGAATTCGCTCATACTTCTGAAGAAACACTCTATGGGGATGAAGGGTCAGCGATCGAGAGGATTCAGGCAATCCTCCATCAAGGGCGGGAGGCAGTAGCCGTAGATTCCTCCCTTTCCCAGATATTAAAAACACTGGAAACTACGCTGATCCAATTAGAAGAAGTAGCCCGGGCAATGAGGGATTATACAAAACGGATCGACGTCAACCCGATGAGGCTTGAAGAGATCGAAAACAGGCTGGAAGAAATCGACCGACTGAAGAGGAAATATGGGTCAACCCTCGAGGAGGTTCTTCTCTTTAAAAAAAGAGCGGATGAGGCGTTGAAATCCTTCACCTCCGACGAAGAAAGGCTCTCCCAGTTGGAGAATGAGCTCAACCCTCTCAATGAAGAAGTGACCGCACTGGCTAAGAGACTTTCCAAGGAGAGGAAGAGGGTGGCTTCAGAGTTGAAGGGAATTATTGAAAAGGAATTGGGTTCTCTGGGGATGAAGAAGACCACATTCGAAGTCCGGATCGAGGGCCTGCCTCTTTCTCCAAAAGGGGTGGACCGGGTAGAGTTTCTCATCTCTCCCAATGTGGGGGAGGAAGTGAAACCTCTGGCGAAAATTGCCTCGGGGGGCGAACTCTCACGAATCATGCTGGCCATGAAGAGAATTTTGGCAAAAGTAGGTGGAAGACAGGTTCTCGTATTTGATGAGGTTGATTCCGGGATTGGAGGGGCTATTGCAGAGGTCGTTGGGAGGAAATTGAAAGAACTTTCAAAGCATCATCAGGTCATCTGCGTGACCCACCTTCCTCAGATCGCCTCTTTTGCCGAAAAGCACCACAGTGTGAAAAAAGAGGTGAAAGCAGGGCGGACGGTTACCGTCGTGGATCGATTGGAAAAGGAGACCATTGTGGATGAGATCGCCAGGATGTTAGGAGGAGTGAAGGTGACCGAGAAGACCCGGGCCCATGCCAGGGAGATGATCGAAAATGCCAAAAAATAGTGATAGTGAATAGTGATGGTGATGGTAAAATTTTTGTCATCGACACTATCACCAGTAACTATCACCATCACCCAGGGAATGAGATGATCCGAAAAGCCTTACTCAAAGATGTGAAGGAGATTCAGCGGTTGATCAAACTCTATTCCACTCGCGGGGATATTCTTCCCAGGTCCCTGAGCGAGCTCTACGATCATATCCGGGATTTTTTTGTTTCTGTTCGGAACCGAAAGATCGTAGGAATCTGTGCTCTCCACATCTGCTGGGACGATCTGGCAGAGATCCGATCCCTGGCGGTACAAGAAGAGGCCCGGAACAAAGGGATAGGTGGAAAATTGGTGAAGGCCTGTTTAGAGGAGTCAAAGGAATTAGGGGTAAAGAGGGTTTTTGCTCTGAGCTATCAGCCCGAATTTTTCGAGAGATTGGGTTTTAAGAAAGTGGATAAGACCGTGCTCCCCCATAAGATCTGGACCGACTGCCTGAAATGTGTGAAGTTTCCAGATTGCGACGAAGTAGCCGTCCTCCTCGAATTAGGATAGGGTGTCTCTCTTACTGCCCTAAGTAGGCTCTTTTGACAATTTCACCTTGCATTAGCTCTTCAGTCCTCCCTTGCGAAATGATGGTTCCCGTCTCCAGCACATAACCTCGATGAGCGAGCTTAAGGGCCAGCCGGGCATTCTGCTCAACCAAAAGGATGCTTGTACGATTTCGATTAATATCAAGGATGACCCGACCTATCTCTCGGACCATGAGGGGTGAAAGTCCTAAGGAGGGTTCATCCAACATAAGCAACCTCGGTTTGCCCATCAACGCACGGGCAATCGTGAGCATCTGCTGCTCTCCTCCACTCAACGTCCGTGCTTGCTGCTGCCTCCTCTCCTTCAGTATCGGGAAGTGT
>JBFMAE010000192.1:0-27390 GCA_040756085.1 Thermodesulfobacteriota bacterium
CTCAAAGAAAGAATCCTGTTGGGAATCAAAGAAATCAACGATTCACCCGTAGTGCATCGCTGGAAGAAATTCAATTTCGCTCATGCTTTTTAACGTAAACATATTAATGAAACGATATACTAGGTAATTCTAACATTCCCGATTAGACTAAAAACGGGTTCTTTTTGCCTTGACACATCTCTCCGGTCTCACTATACTTCCATCCGACTAAATGACTTTCAATCAGGGGACTAAAAACAGTTCGTTATAGGAGACCCTTATATGCCAAGACGTGACGACATAAAGAAAGTGATGATCATTGGTTCAGGGCCTATCGTCATAGGCCAGGCATGTGAATTCGATTATTCCGGAACTCAGGCCTGTAAGGCCCTTCGGGAGCTGGGATATAAGATCGTGCTGGTCAATTCGAATCCGGCAACGATTATGACCGATCCAGGAATGGCTGATGTCACTTATATCGAACCACTGAATGTTCAAATGATGAAGGAAATTATTGAAAAGGAACGACCGGATGCTTTACTGCCCAATCTCGGCGGTCAGACAGGGTTAAATCTCACTTCAGAACTGGCTCGTGCAGGCATTCTTTTCCTATATGGTGTAAAGATCATCGGAGTCGATATCGATGCCATTGAACGGGGTGAGGATCGGATCGCTTTTAAAGAAACTATGAAGCGATTAGGCATCGAAATGCCAAGAAGCAAACCGGCTTTTAGTGTAGAAGAAGCTGAGGAGATCGCCGCTGAGCTCGGGTACCCCGTGGTCATCCGCCCGGCCTACACCTTAGGAGGAACAGGGGGTGGGTTGGTCTATAATGTAGAGGAATTGCAAACGGTGGCCAGCCGGGGTCTTTCGGCAAGTCTGGTCGGTCAGGTGCTAGTGGAGGAGTCGGTCCTCGGATGGGAGGAATTAGAGCTTGAAGTGGTCCGTGATGCCAAGAACCAGATGATTACGGTCTGTTTTATTGAGAATGTAGACGCCATGGGTGTTCATACTGGGGATTCTTTTTGCACTGCTCCGATGCTCACCATTTCTTCTGAATTACAAGAGTGTCTCCAGAAATATTCTTATGACATTGTCGAAGCCATTCAGGTCATTGGCGGAACCAACATCCAGTTTGCCCATGATCCCAAGACCGGACGGGTGGTGGTGATTGAGATCAATCCCAGGACTTCACGGTCTTCTGCTCTCGCCTCCAAGGCTACAGGTTTTCCTATTGCTCTTATCTCCTCAAAGTTGGCTGCCGGCATGACACTGGATGAGATCCCTTACTGGAGGGAAGGGACCCTGGAAAAATATACTCCATCGGGAGAATATGTAGTGGTGAAGTTTGCCCGATGGGCCTTTGAAAAATTTAAGAATGCTGAGGACAAACTCGGTACCCAGATGCGTGCTGTGGGCGAGGTGATGAGTATTGGTAAAACTTACAAAGAAGCCTTACAGAAATCTATTCGATCCCTCGAAATCGGTCGCTATGGACTTGGCTTTGCCAATGATTTTCATGAAAGATCCCTCGGTGAGCTAATGGACCTTCTTGCCGAACCCTCAAGTGAACGCCAATTTATTATGTATGAGGCCCTGCGGAAAGGGGCAAGTGTGGAAGACCTTTATAAAAAGACTTATATCAAACCCTGGTTTATCGAGCAGATGAAGGAGTTGGTCGAATTAGAGGAAAAACTACTAAGGTTTAAAGGTCAGCTCCTGCCAGATGAGTTGTTTAGAATGGCCAAGAAAGACGGTTTTTCTGACCGTTACCTATCTCAGATCCTCGGCATCTCTGAGAAGGAAATTCGGCAGCGGCGTATTTCTTTAGGTGTGGTTCAAGGCTGGGAACCTGTGCCGGTAAGCGGTATAAAGAATGCTGCTTACTACTTCTCGACCTATAATGGCCCTGACCAGGTGAAGGTTACCAAAAAGCCAAAGGTCATGGTCCTGGGAGGAGGACCAAACCGTATTGGACAGGGCATTGAATTTGATTACTGTTGTGTTCATGCAGCTTTTGAACTACGCGATGAAGGATACGAATCCATTATGGTGAACTGCAATCCTGAGACGGTCTCCACCGATTATGACACCTCCGATAAGCTCTATTTTGAGCCCCTGACCGTGGAAGATGTCTTGAGCATCTATGAAAAAGAAAAACCGGAGGGTGTTATTGTTCAATTTGGAGGTCAGACCCCGCTCAATATTGCAAATGAACTGGCCCAGGCTGGAGTTAAGATTATCGGAACTTCACCAGAGACGATTGATCTGGCAGAGGATCGTGACCGCTTCCGCCAGATGATGGCCAAGCTGGGCATCCCCATGCCCGAATCAGGCATGGCCAGCAACATTGAGGAAGCCCTCCGGGTATCTGAAAAAATAGGTTATCCTCTCATGGTCAGGCCTTCTTATGTCCTCGGGGGGCGTGGCATGGAGGTGATTCACGATGAGGAAATGCTCACACACTATGTGACTGCTGCCGTTGGTGTCACACCGGAACGGCCTATCCTGATTGATAAATTTTTGGAAAATGCCATTGAGGCCGAGGCAGATGCTATCTCCGACGGAAACGATGCCTTTGTGCCTGCGGTGATGGAACATATTGAACTGGCCGGCATCCATTCCGGAGACTCTGCCTGTGTCATTCCACCGATAAGCATCCCGTCTAAGCATCTTGACACCATCTATGCATATACTCGAAAGATCGCCATAGCGCTCAATGTGGTCGGTTTGATGAATATTCAGTACGCCATCGCCAATGATCGAGTTTATGTCTTAGAAGCTAATCCTCGTGCCTCCCGCACCGTACCCTTAGTCTCAAAGGTCTGTAACATTCCCATGGCCCGTTTGGCCACCCAAGTCATGCTCGGTAAGAAATTGAGTTCCCTCAACCTCAAACCCAAATCAATTAGACACTATGGCGTAAAGGAGGCGGTCTTTCCCTTTAACATGTTCCCTGAAGTGGATCCCCTTCTGGGCCCTGAGATGCGTTCCACCGGAGAAGTGTTAGGTTTGGCCGACTCATTTGGCCTTGCTTTTTTTAAAGCCGAAGAGGCGGCACAACCACGGCTTCCTTTTGAAGGAACTGCCTTGATTACTGTTTCAAGTAAGGACAGGCCGGCTGTTCTCGAAGTCGCCAGGGAATTTGATAGGCTGGGTTTTAAAATAAAAGCGACCAACGGTACTCATCGGTTCCTGGCAGAATATGGCATTAAGTCCGAACATATTCTCAAGATGCATGAGGGTCGTCCCAATATTGTCGATGGGATCATGAACAGGGAGATCCAGCTGGTCATCAATACACCGAGTGGCAAACTGAGTAAGTATGACGATTCTTATATCCGCAAAGCAGCCATTAAGTATAAAGTACCTTACATTACCACTTTAGCCGCAGCCCTTGCTGCCGCCAAAGGCATTACAGCCCACCGCCAGGGAAAGGGCAGTGTCCGCTCCCTCCAAAGCTACCATTCGGATATCCGTTAAGTGAAGCTCCCCGTGCGGAAGCACAGGGAGCTTCACTTACCATCTTCTATGAAGTTTCTTCCGCAGCACTTTCATCCTCCCAAAAAATCCTTTTTAAAACAGGACTCAGGCTGAAGCACAGCTTAAGGATTACACCGTTGGTTTAGATAGGCACACGCTCTCTTAAATGCTTCGTAATTCACCTTTGAAAACAACCCCCGTAGTGTGTCCGCATAGGCCTCCCAATCAGGCTTTGCCCTCTTCCCCTTCCTCAAAAAACCACCACGCTTCAAAGCATATTCAAATCGTGAAAACAGTGAGAAAAACTCAAAGACGATCTCCTTGTCAGTTAGCTCACCATTTCCCACGACCATTCCTCCTGCGTCTGATTTTTGGTCTGTCAAAACTGCAGACCAAAATCTCCAAAATTGTATTTCCTTTTCGTAACCACACTCATAAAGTCAATATTCAAGTCTGACCCCATGACCCCATAACTCTTCGACCCCTCAAAGACCAGAAGATCGCCCTCTTGGAGCAGCGGGTCTACAATTTTGAATTTGAGATTTCAGATTTTATATTGAAAATATTCCGCACTCCGTATTCCGAATTCCCCAATCGAGATGTAAGAAGCAGAAGTCTACCGAGTCGCCTTTGAGAAAGAGAAGGATCTCACCGACCGAGCCTTGAACCTGGCGGAGGTTGATAAGCCGAAATCGAATTGGGAGCTTCATGAGGTATTTGGGTTGGCGGTTTTTTTGTTCTTGGGTTTTTGGTCGGGGAAGGGTTTATCTTGCAAGAAATATTCTTGATTGGCGAATCATATCGATTAAGCCTTTTTCCTCCTTTCACTGGCATGGAGCTCAGTGTTATCGCGATGGTCATTCAGGTCCTGCCTGAGTCCGTTTACATCCTCCCGCAGTTCCCGAATATCCTTTCTTATCCCTAAAAATTCCGTATCGATCTTTTTAAACTGTTCATCATTTTTGTGTTCATGGCGTTCTAAGGTCTCCCTAACCATGTTAATACCCTCTATCACGGTATCGAACTTTTCTTTCACGTCCTCCAGGACAATCTTCAATTCATCAGAGGCCATTTATCCCTCCTTTTTCATACCGTCCAAAGTAACATTACCGTGTGTCAGAAGTCAACCAAAATTATATCTCTACTTATCCCCCACAACCTGCAACCCCTTCTTAGGTATGAACTCAAATAGATGGATCTATCCCATGAAGTTATCAGATACCGGGCTTCTACTGCGTCTACGGATAATTTCTTCCTTTCCACGAAGCAACCAGGTCTCGAGCAAGGCAAAGTATTTCTCAGTGAGATTAAGAGTTTCCTATATTTGGTAAATCCCTTTATCAACAAGGAGGAAGAGCTTTTTCCCCCTTCCTTCAATACAAGCGAGTCCAGAGGCCCTTAATAATAGGTATAATCCGTCAATATGGGGGTACGATTTCTAGTCGGGTCGCTTGAGTCCGAGCTGAATAGGACACGACAAAAGAGCATTGATTTCTTGCAATAAACTCCTTGGAAACTGGTGTGTTCCTGAAACTGGTAAGTCCTTTTCTTTTAAATAATTAAGAATTACATTAAAATCCCTTAGAATGGTTCCTGGACTGGTTGCCGTAATAATAGTGTCTTTTAGTATACGTTTATGCTCATAAGAAAATTCAGATTTTTAAATGACAAGTTGACCATTCGATCCTTTACCTCCTCAAACCCTTTGCTTAATGAATTCAGATTCCTAACTCCAGTTTATCTCATGTTTCCAAAGATAGGTGTTGTGTGCGGTTTTCGCCGAATTGTCAAAGTTTTTTCTTTGAGGATGCAAAAGGTTTCATTGCGGAATCGAGGATAGATTCTCTATAAAAATTGAACCGTCCCTCTTTGACTTGTTTTTCACTTGTAAGCAGAACCCCTTGCCTCTATTGCCTTTATCCGGATGGTGTTTATATCCTCATGGATCTCATAAAGAATCCTTAGGTTACCGAGCCTGTAACGATACATATCCTTAAGCTCACCTTCCAGTTTCTTGATATGCACATGGTAACGGGGATTCACCAAAATTGTATCAATGGCTGTATTTATCCGGCCCTGCAGCTTTTTGTTGGCATTTCTGTAATACTTGGCCGCATTTTTGTGAAGTATTACCTTATGCATTTTTCAGGTCATCCCATGATACATAGGAGTCTTTCGCGCCCGATGCCCAATCCAAATCGGCCTGTTTGATCTGTCTCATCAATTTCTTATCAGCCATGATTTCAAATGTCTCCCGCCAAGCCTCCATGTCCTCAGTTATCACCTCGTGGATGACGGACTTGAGTTCATCAACGGTCATATCTGAAACCTTCTTGGCAGATGTCTTCATTTTCATAACCCCCCTTGCTTTCCAAATTCATCTTCCCAATATTCTGTAAATACTTTACCAGGTTTAGAGAAATATCTCAATGATCAAAATTGGATCATGCCGTCCAGAATTTGCAATATTACCTTTTCACGTTTTGGGTTCTATCAATTGTTCAAATTAGCCCTCTGAATATTTTTAAGAACCACTGCCTTTCCTCCAATAATACTTCTTCTCTTTTTTAAGAAGGCGGAAGGTTTCGCCGGGGAAATCTGGTGCCATAAACATCTTTTGGATCGAGAATATAGGAAAGTTCTCCATTTTTCCCTTGAAATGTTAATCACCAATTAACGAAATAATCATCTCCTCAACATTAACGTAATACTATATAAAACGGCATAATATTTGACAAATCAAATTTAATATTGCATACTACCTCCGGTACGAAAAGAAACGCTGTGATGGAGGTGGTTATGCTGATAAAACGTCAATATACAAAGTCGAAGCATCTCAGGAGATTGAAGAAGCTGCTTGCTCAATGTAAAAGACAGGGACGTTGTTGAAAAATGACACTTCTCAAAGATATCTAAATCAAGATCCTAAATGAAAAAAGGAATTAGCCCTTCCGGCTAATTCCTTAATTTTATTTGGCGCGCCCAGCCCGACTCGAACGGGCGACCTGCGGATTCGTAGTCCGAAAAGGGCAATTTTTATAACCCCTTGATTCTTTGCCTGGTTTCTCCTAAGTTTTTAAAAATATTGGCCAAAATTCATTTCCATATAGTTCAGTTTTTTACATCTATTTTGGTCTTTTTAACTTAATTTTAGCACAAATTTAGCACAGTATTTTTTTGACCATGACCTGCTGATTTTCAGTCAGAAGCCCATCTTCTTTCTCAGCCGTCGACACCAGACAAACCAACGATCACCAGAGACACTACCCAAGATCTATCTCTTCCTTCAGGCCGACATTTTCGTGCAGGTACGTTCTGACGGAAGCAACAAACTCAGCAGCTTTATCCAGAAGCGGTTCCACCTGATCTCTTGTCAACTCAAAATATTCTCGATAATCGCCCCGTTGCCTGAGCTCAAAAGCCTTATTGAGAGAACGCCCCATGGATTCCGAAAAGAGTCCGCCTTTCACAAAGCGTTTATTAAAGTAAGAAAGCACGCCGCTATGCTTTGACGAGGAGTAGGGCTCATAGATGAGAAGAGCCAGGACCGCATAAAACATTCCATAATAAATACGATTGGCAACCGATCGGGGACTTTTCCCGCCGTCTAAGAGATAACGAGCTTCCTCGACGCTCTCCTTCGCCTGCTCCAACCTGTGCAGGGCAAGCAGATTCTTCTTCTCATCTGTCATCATAGAGGAACCCCTTCCCTCTGGATGACTTTGTAAATCGGGGCTTCGGACATCGGGCCCTCTTCCAATTCGTCCTTCCCGAAGACCAGTGCGGAAATGAAAACATCATGCTCCAGATTGATCCGATAAATGATGTCATCAATCTCCGCTACCATCTCCCGGTCATACTCAGGAATTTCTATCATGATATCCAAGTCAGAGTCTTCTCTTCCCTCACCCCTTGCCTTCGAGCCATAGAGACGGATATCGATAATCCGATATTTCGTAAACAATTCCTCTCGCAGTTCTTTCAAAGCCCTCTCTTCATTTTCTGCCAGTTTCATGCACGCACCATCCCTTCTTTTCCTACCCCCACCAGCCTGGTTCAGGCAACTTGTCTTCGCGACACCAGCCCTGCTCATCATACCGCCCGGTGGCCCTGTCGGCAATGGCCTTTCACAATCTCGAATAACCTTGAAATCAGAAAGATTTCCTTATCAGACTTCGAGAATCTGTCAAAAATATATCAGATTATCTGTTTAAGATCAAATGCGCCATCAAATCGATAGGTCGTCCCCTACCTATTTCCACCTCCTGGCCAAGAGCAAACTGACGATTTTCCAATCCGAATTCCCTGCCTACTCGCAGGCAGGCGCAATTGATATTGAGCTCCCCCAAAACCATACCCTGAGCTTGTCGAACGTGCATACCCTGAACCCTGCCGAATGCGTGACGCCCAGCGATTCCTCTTTTCCCCTATCTATCATTCCGGGCTAAGCCTGCCCCGTACCAGATACGGGGGAATCCACTGAATAGGATAGACGCAACACCAATCTCTTTACATTTCATAAGTAGGATATTGTTTTGGCGGTTTACCATGTTGTTCAAGAAGAATTTGTTTCTTAATTTTCCTATCCAAATCGATCTTTTCCAGTGTTACCTCGAACTCCCAATTGTCACCAAAGTCATAGAGATAGGTCATTTTTTGCCCAATACGAAGCGGTAAGTTGCCTATTAAAACATCGTCTGCCCATGGGCCCTCATCCATATACGGATGATTGACCCGTTCAAAAGCCCCAAAGGGATTCTCATATTCGAATTGATAGAGATGGTCGTAATCAAACTTAACCGTGTCAAGAATGAATGATGAGAGTGACTCCAGAGAATAACCTGCCGGGATAGCAATCCGGAACCATATTCGTCCCAGGGATATCTTGAAAATGTAAGTTCCTTCTCTAAAGATTCTTTTGGGAATAGATAAGCTCTTTTCCCACTCTGGAAAATAAGGCTGAAGAAGAGGTTGCAGCCTGCCGACTTCTGCCTTTTCATCTTTCTCTATTACCAAGGATTTCTCATAGTGGGAAAACTTTTTATAAAGTAAAGCCAACAAAGCATCACCGAACGAAGTATGGTCAATCCTTTCAATCTGCCACCCCTCACCTTCAATAGGCGGGGCAGGCTTTATGGCGATAAGGCCGAACAGTTCGAGGAGTCCAAGGTTAAACCAACCGGGTATATATCTGATAGAATATTCGATACCCTTATCCTCCGCAACCTGCAACCCGTTCTTAGGTATGAACTCGAAGAGATGGATCCATCCAATGAAGTTATCAGGTATCAGACTTCTATTGCGTCTACCGATAATATCTTCCTTCCCACGAAGCAACCAGGTCTCGAACAAGGTAAAGTATTTCTCAGTGGGATTAAGACTTTCCCATATTTGGTAAATCCCTTTATCGACAAGGAGTAAGAGGCTTTTCCCCCTTCCTTCAATACAAGCGAGTCCAGAAGCCCTTAATAGCAGGTATAATCCATCAATATGGGGGTACGATTTCTGGTCAGGTCGCTTCAGTCCAAGCTGAATAGGACATGACGAAAGAGTATTGATTTCTGGCAATAAACTCCTTGGAAACTGGTGAGTTCCTGAAACTGGTAAGTCCTTCTCTTTCAGATAATTAAGAATTGCATTAAAATCCCTTAGAATAGTTCCAGGACCGGTTTCCGTAACAATAGTGTCTTTTAATACACGTTTATGCTCGTAAGAAAATTCAGATTTTTTAAATGACAAGTTGACCATCCGATCCTCCACCTCCTCAAACCTCTGGATTCCTAACTCCAGTTTATCTCATGTTTCCAAAACCAGGTGTCAGGTGCGGGTTGAATCCGAGCTTGCGGGACATCTATACCCGCCCATGGAACGGGTGGAACTTCTTCCATGCATCAACCCAAACCTTCAAATGCATGGGAGCACGTATTCTGGAGATCGATCATCTTCCTTGATGACCTCTCATAGGACTGAAAAGAGTTTTGATTTTTTTGCTGCTTTCTGTAATTCCGTTTTGAAGGCTGAATGGCGATAGTACTTCTCTTTAAAGCGGTCAATAAGTTTTTGACCTTTATCGGCTTCACCATTACTCCAGTAAGTTTCAGCTATCGCCAGTAACAATTGCCCCGCCTTCCAGTAACTTTGGCGATGCTTTTCGCCTACGATGGCGTCGACTCTTTTGAGAGCTGATTTCTCAGCGGTAAGATAATACCCATCCTGTTCCTTCTCGGAGATCGGAAATTCTTTCAGAGCCTTCTCCAGATGGTCACGGAATCGTTTCCCCAAATCTCCAGGGGCTGAATCCTCTTGAAAGAAGGTACCAAAAGGGAGAGGAACGTCTGTGGCATCTTTCCAGAGGTCAGCAATGTTGGGACTTAACTTTTTTTCGTGGTTCCACATGGCATAAAGAAAGAAGGGAACAAGAATGGCATTGGGTGAATTTCCTGAACTCCACCCCAGAGCCTTGGATGGCAACATGGAAGTAACAGCTTTCGCATAATCGCCCTTAAGAAGATAACAATAAATCTCCAGGTTCTCTGGGACGTGATTTTCATGAAGGTCTGGAGACTGGTTGAAATCCTTCTCAAGAGATCCTCCTTTTTCGGTTCGTTTCCTTATTTTTTCGAACCGGGCAAGGGCGCCATTCAAGTATTCCACTTTTTGTTCTCTGCTTTTTGCGTAGTCCAGAAGGTTTAGCAGGCGAGAAAGGGAGGGAGAGGCATATAGAGCTTTTATCAAGCTTTCTTCAATCAGATGTTCTTCACCCAATTGATTGGCCGCCTCGTAAAGATAATCAGCAATTCTTCCCCTGATCGCCAGGTGATCAGATAATCTTTCGAGCCCAAGCTTCGAAACTCGAATCATCTCCGGATAATCTTTATCCTTTTTCAAGGCTTCCAGCCATTCCACAAAAGTCCCTGGAAACTGGTCTCCCTTCTCCAGGGCCATGGCTTCGAGACCTTTTACGCCTTGAAATAACCTAAGGGCTTCTTTCAGCAGATCCGTTACGATACGATTCTCTTTCTGTTTCTTCAAATAATCTATCCACCGCTCTCCAAACTGGTCCAGTTCCGGCAGGTCCTCCATAGAGACATGAATCATGCCGTGGATCGTCGCGTCTCGGAATAGATAAGAGAGATTGGCTATCGCATTAAGCAATGCCTCAGGGCGGGATGATGGTTTCTCTGACAGATAAATACTGCGGAGGTACTTTAGACCTGTTTCTTCGATGTCGGTCTCCATCATCTCATCCTGGTTATATCCTGAAAATTTACCCTCTTGACTGCCTTCCAAGTAAATATCTAATAGCTTTTTATAGGCTCTTCGGGCCAACGCATAGTCGCCTGCCTCATAAACATTATTTATTCTTTCAAAAAGAGAATCGATTTCAGCAACCCAGGAGTCATCTCCCCATGCCCTTTCCTCTCTATACTCATCGTCCCATCCCCATCCCGTTGTGAATTCATAGTCTGCAGCCCGGTCCCCAAAGATCTGGATTTCTTGCAACAGGTATTCGCCATCTGTCATTCTTGTTTTGCCCGATGTTTTTTTCCTCTTCGACCTTTCAGGTAAAACAAAGCGATCGAGGTACTCTCCGCGTTCACGTCCAGGAAGATCCATGGCATGGCTTCGAATGATCTCCTTCAATTCGGCGTGAGTAAACTTTTCGAGGCGGGCATTCAATTCCGAGATGAATTCTTTCAAAGTGAGTTTCGTCATTCTATTCCCTCCCGATGATCTTCATTAAAAATTTATCATACACGAGTAATGAGGTGCTTTCAAGAAAACGCGTCAGACGCATCAGGGCAATTGGGGTTGCCCTTTTCGTCTTTCATCGGAATGGCGAACCAGTCGGGCTATTCGAGATCACGGGGTACAATCTGTATCCAAGCAGTCATTTTTGAGATCCTAAAGGACTAATATATAAATCCGATCGAAGATAAAAAGGGTAAGGAAACAAAGGTGCCCGCCAAGATCTTCCAGTTAATAAAATAGCGTCTTCAAGAGTTGGTATCTCTTGTTCCAAGATATCACTCAGAGGCTTTCGCAGATATCGATCTTAGGAACGATACAATTTCTCAAGAACGCTGAACCTTTTCTTAAAGTCTTCTGTGGTTAAATTGTAACAGGTTTAATATCTTTCGCTTCAAGATCTTTTCTGTCACCATAAACCAGAAACGGGAGTTTCGAGATCTCTATTTCCACAGTTTTTAACATTTCCTGCTTGGTAGGGATATTTATAAATTCCCCCTTTTTATCGAGGGTAAATTCTCCTACGATTAATATCCCTCTTTCTGTTTTGCATAAAACCGGCACCCTCCATATCTCAGTTTTCAAATCAAATCGCTGTGTTCCTGGGGCGGTTAGATGACCGATGTTTTCGTACAAATATCTTTTCACTTTTTCGTAGATTTCCATATCGTTACCCCTTTCAATGAAAATTTTTCCCAGGCAGTAAAAAACAATTGAACATCTTTTACTAATTCTATCCCCATGTCAGGATCATGGTAATAAATTAAATTTTGTTCTAATCCAATAATTATCACAAAATGCCCAAAACCCTGTAAACCTCCATAAAGCACAGCGGAGTCTAATAAAGCTATAAAAGGAACCTATAACTTCAATTATAATATCCTCCTTATATTATCATCTTGACCTGTTCCGCAATTCCAAGACCAAGCTGCGGGTGCGGTATTCGCCGAACTGCTTCTCCTCCTTCTCCTTTAGGGCGCGGAAGGTTTCGCCAGGGAAATCAGGACAAAAGCCAAGAATAAAGAGTTGACCCAGAAGTTTCTTGGGACCACAGTCTTTGGTTTTGGGAGTATAGCGATATTCATTATGGGATGGGTTTTCGAATGCGGATACCACCGGGGATTATAACACTGAAGGCTCTGAACAACTCTTCGCCATGTCTTTTGACAGCCGAGGCTACTAGCTCCGCCTTCCTTTTTTGAGATTGGCCTGCCAGGCGAATGAATATGACGCCTTCGGTTATCTGTCGCTGACGGAATACCATTTCACCGAAATCTTTATCAGCGGTCAGCAAAATTGCTCCCATCCGTTTGGCCAACTCTAACACATCTGCATCGGAAGCTCCTGCTCCCGTCTCGACAATGTACCATAGCTCATGCCCTTCCATCCGGAGACGTTCTACAATCTGCTGATCCACACTTTCATCGGCCACAAAGTTCACGCCGCAGCCTCATCAGTCGGGTAAACCACATCGGAACGTAAGGCTTCGGCGGCAAAAGACAAGGCAGCTTGTATCCCTTCCCTGGTTAGATGTGGATAGGCTTCGAGAATTTGTTCAATTGTCTCGCCAGCAGCAAGTTTCTCCAGGATGAGCTCTACCGTTATGCGTGTTCCCCTAACCACAGGTTTTCCCATCATTACGGATGGATCTGAAACAATCAATCCTTTCGGCATATTAATTCTCCTCTTCAGTCAATTTTATAGCTCTTTTTATAGATTCTATAGAATTCCCCCCGTAGTAGTCAACACTATTTGTTTCGTATTTAAGTTTCTCGAAAATAATATACTTATTTTCATTCAATTGTAAACCCTACCCAATATTCCAAACCCAAACGGCGGGTGCCGAATTCCCCGAACTCGTTCCCCCTTTTTTCTTTCAGGACGCGGAAGGTTTCCCCGGTGAAATTGTGGACTTGTCAAGTTTCAAGGCCTGACACCTTGGCCTACGACCTAAAAAAAAATCTAAATTCGGGGTTAAAGCCTTTGCACCAATATTGATTAGAAATTTATTTGCTTCACTTTCAAATGTATATAGAGGTTTGTCTAATTTCAAAACTTCACGGCAAAACTTTTCCATCTTACTGTTTGGTGAAGCATGGGCAACGAAAACTGCATCAGCAAGGGCTGCCACGAATCGATTTCGTTCCATTGCAGTTTCGACTGTATTACGTCGTTGGTTTTCCTTAAATGGTGAAAGGAGCAACAATCTCCCTTCTTCAAGTGGTTTTTTGTATTCTCCACGCAGACGCATTCCTTTAAGACTTCTGGCTGGACAAATAATGATTGGTTGTGTTCCTCGAAGTAAAATCTTGAGACATTCCTTCTCAATTGGAGAGTGAAACCCACTGATTACAGTTATTCCTTCCTCTTTCAATCGCTGTGCAAGGTCATGAGCCTTTAGAATTAAATTTCCAGGGGACTTTACTGAACAGAAAAAGGCCAGCTTCTTCCCTTTCAACAATTCGAGGTTGCCAAGGGCCTCAATAAATCCCAAACCACGGTCGCCGAAATATCTCTGCAAGGTAGTAGGATAACCAGAATCACTTTGTTTGAGATGGAAAATTTCCAAAGCATCTACCTTAACTATGTTTACGCAAGCAAATCAGTTTACTTTCTGCTTTCCCAATCTTTGAAACCTACTTTCCCCCACTCCATTGGTCCAAAATCTTACGCCCAAGATCGGTCGTCTTGTAGCGCTGCTTTGAGCTTCGTGGTTTGTCTGGTATCGTCATTTCAAGCCATTTGGCACCCAATAGGGGTTCCAAATATGCTTTTAAAAAATGTGGCCGATGTTTGAGGCCAACCGCACTTTGAAGCTGCTTTAGCGAACGTGGTTCACAAGCAGTTTGCAACATGATCACAACTTGTTCGGTGACTTCCCCTGGGACTTGCGGGGTAAGTTGCGGGGTAACTTCCGGGGTGATTTTACGGGCTATTTCAACATTTGGCCAGAAAGTGGCAGTGAAGAAACCATTGACCGTGAATTTCGGTTCAGGGCACTTATGCTTCCTTGCATCCTCTATCATGCGTCGAATTCCTGTACCGGTTTTCTCAATATCTCATGGAAAAACTCGCTCTTGCCTTTTTTGAATTTCAAAAAAGTTTTTTAATTCCAATACTTACATGGCAACAAAAATAATGCTTGACATTTATTCCTGAACAAGTAATATATTTTATAGATTCATCTGCCACGTGCAGAAGGAGATCTTTCGCCGCCCTCAATATTGGGGGCGGCGATTGCATTTTATGGTGGCTTATTTCTCCCTTTTATTAAACTTCGATCTCAGATTTCTTCTTCTTGAATCTCCATCCCCGTAGAAGGCTGTTATTAGAAAAAAGATTTGTCCTTTGAGTTACGCTCTTTATGAATGACACCATACCCATCTCTTTCCTAATAATGTTCATTAGTTATCTCAAAAATGGACAATGAAATGGATAAAATGGACAGTGAAATGGACAAACAACATCCATAATTTATTTATGATAAAATATACCTTGCTCCTCTACCCCTCCTATTAAGACGCAGAAGGCCTCCTTTTGGCGTCTGCACGATCGTTCGTTTCGCCCATCCTTTATGCGAATAGGTCTAATAGACCTTGCCGAAATACTTGGAAACTTTTAGATCGATTACGTTCTGGGTCCATAAATGGTGATATCGTTCTGGCAACAGAAATTTTGGGGAAACCACTTGTGAAGTATCCTACCCGCCTAAGTTCACGATGCAGAGCTTCCCACGTTCCTCCTTTTATTGCATCTGGATTACGATACTTAGCTTTTTCCCTGAGATTCAAAGATATTCGAGGATATGCCTCATGCAAGGCTTCGACGTCCCCGAAAAACCAGGCCTCCAGCTCTTCGATAGCCAGGCGGTTTAAAACCTGGAAGTTTGAACTACTGTCACATCTTGAGTTTGTCATGAATGATACATTTTGTGCTATTTCCTCCAATTTAGCTTTCAGTTGTCTACAATCTTCATCGTCCCCATCCACAAGAATAACGATACGCCAATCTTCCGGCAACCAGGTTTTATATCCCCTTAAGCGGGATAATAGGCTTTTAAGAAGATCGTGCTTCCCCTGGTGGGGATGAATTCTAAAAGAAACATTCTGCTCTAAAATTTTGGGCACGATATTGGAAAGGGCGGCTTCAGCCGATGGTTCCTCCACCAGAAATTCAATATGCATATCAGTCTATACCTCCACATTCTTCATGTTAAGTGGCTTCGGGCCGCCTGAGGCAGTTAACGGATCTCCCACATCAAAATGCCCCTCCATCCAAAGATGTCCAAGTAGGGCACCATGATCCATAAATTCCTTTACACCTTTCATTTTTGAAGCCCGCTTTGCCTGTGTATAGCCATTTATGTCTCTGTAAAGTACCCACAATTCTTCGGGTCTTAGTCCATTTACAAAGAAAGGCGAATGAGTTGTCACCATCAACTGCGTCCTTACTGATGCTTCTCTGCACTCCTCAGCCAATTCAGGTAACAGGCGGGGGTGAAGGTGATTTTCCGGCTCTTCAATACCAATCAACTGGGGTGGATCTGGGTCATATAGGACTGTCAAATATGCAAGCATCTTTAGCGTTCCATCAGAGGCAAATTTAGCTAAAATCGGGCGCTCAAAAGGCGCATCTTTTATCTGTAATAGAAGCCTACCATCTGCCATAAGTTCAGCATCCACCTTTTCCAGTTGAGGCACACGATGCGATAATGTCTTTAATATTTCATCCAGTCGGTCTTCATGTTGTTCCTTAAGATACTGAATGACATTAGGCAAATTATCGCCGGTTGCTGACAATCTCTCTTGGGGGCCAGCCTCAGGGGTTACACGAGTATTGTCTGCTGTAAGATAAGATAGATACCATCCCGTGATAAAACGACGTAGCGCACTTACACGTGGGTGTTTTGCAAGTTGCCCAAGGGTATTGACAGCGATCATTTCAGGAGAGTCTAATCGCTCTTCGATCCGCTGGCCCCGTTCATCTGGTTCTTCTCCCGAGATTACTTGTCCAGCACCTTTTTCAAAGTCAAGAAACCTAAAAGGTTTACCTTTTGATCCTCGACGCCATTGGAGCCATTCTTCTAAAACGTATGGCCCCTTGCGGTCCTCCTCAATCGCAAGATGATAAGTAATGATCGGGGATTTAGGTTTTTCACGATATTTTAATTTAAACACAATTGCTCCCTCAGCCCCGCGAGTCCGTAGTTCCTTAAATCTACCTCGTTTGTCCCATGCTTTCCTCAAACCAACCGAAAAACACTCAGAAAGAAATGCAAAGACATCAAATATAGTAGATTTCCCACTCCCATTGGGGCCAAGAAAGACAGTTAAGGGGCTGAGATCCTTTAATTGTAAATCCCGTAAAGGTCGATAATTCTTTACATATAGTTCCTCAATACGCGGAACGGATTGCCTTGTAAATTTGTTCATAATTCACCCCATTCTTCTCCAAGTTATGAATTTAAGATTCCATAATTTTACAATTTTTGTTTATCAACACAAATTTATTATTTACCATTGTTTTCTTCTTCCCCGCTTAGGCCCATGCGTTACTTGATGTCGTAATTGATGATGAAATCCAATTCCTGCCTATCAAGTTTATAAAAAAGGAACCCGTTCCCAAATTCCAATTATAGCAGATCTTCGCGGTGAGGCCATGTCAATACCGAATTACTAATGCCTGCCCCCCATGTCTTTCTTTCCCTTTATCATTTCCTTTTTCCCCTTTTTTGTTCGTAATTTATATCAAATCAATTGAAATTACAATGAAAATCGCATATTATGATGCCTGTAACGCCTTCCCGTATAAATGAGTGAAAGGAAAGACGCCTCACCTGGACTTAGAGAGGTTAGCTTAAGTGCCCGATAACAGCCTTAATGATGAAGAACTTATCAAAGGTTTAAAACAGGGTAACGAAGCTTCCCAATCTGCATTCATTAAGGTCTTCGGTCCCTGCCTTAAATATTTTATCATCAAAAAGTTTCATTTGTTGGAACCCGATGCAGAAGAAGTTGTTGCAGAAACATTCTACAAGGTAGTCGTGAATGTTCAAAAATATCAGGTCGAAAAGGGAGCCAAATTCAGCACATGGGTGTTCGGAATTGCCGTAAGAATCGCAACTGACTGGCTGAGGAAAAACTTGAAGTATCCTCAGATGGTTCATGGCGCTGAGAGGATTGCGGTTGACCCCGGTGACTCCTCCCCTGAAGAAGTAAGCAAGGCAGGATTATTAATGCGTGAGGCCTTATCCCATCTCGACCCTATCGACAGAGAAATCCTTGAGTGGCACGCTCATGATGGTAAGCTTTCGGAAATTGCGCACTACCTGGGCATGGAGCAAGGAACTGTCCGGCAAAGAAAATTAAGGGCGTTAAAGAAACTTAAGGAAATATACGAATCATTATTAAAAAACCGCACTAATAGGCTCAATTAAGAGGGGGTGATGGGGGATGAAAAAGAATGAGAGTTCTGCCATGGATGATGAGCGAGAATTGGAAAGCTTTGAAGCCCAGTTGAAACTTTTAGCAAGGGCTGGACAAATCCCTTATCCTATTTCTGAAAAAGAAATTGAAGACCTGGAAAGCGAATGCAGGGGTATTACGCTGCCACCCGAACTTGAAGAGAAATATGCCCGTAGCGTTAAGATGGCCTATGAAGACATGGCTATCGAAAAAGGTAAGAAAAGGCTTTATGGCGAAGTAAAGGTCTTCGGTAGGTATATTCAATACATCCGCAAGGAGGCAGGCATCAGCGCTTCAAGAATAGCTGAAAGGCTTGGCAAAGATAAAGGCTTTGTTGAAAAGTTGGAATCCGGCCAGATAAGCCCACTGCATATCGCAAAAGGCACAATCGCAGACATTATGGAGACTTTCAGAATTAACCTCAAAGAGCTTGTCTCAGCCGTTAAAATGTCTCTGCAAGTCTCCACCATGGCAGGAGCAATTCCGGTTCATGCACGGGCAGATGCGAAAGGAGACGAGAAGGAAAGGCTTGAGGATATCTCGATAGCAGCGGAAGACCTTATATATATCTTTTCTAAGAAAGAGCAAAAGGAAATTTCGGTACCGGAGGAATTTCTGGAAGGCGTCAGGGCAGAGCTGGAACGTAGAGGCAGAACCGACCTCATTTAAGCAGCTTATGCTTTTCCAATGCTATAAACATCACTTCAGAGCTTACATTGAACATCTCAGCAAGGGCTTTAGCATCCTTCACAGTCTTATAAGCTTCTTTTATTATGGGTAAGGACACAAGAAGTTCGCTTGCAAACTCATGCGCCTCTGTATTCTGAATCTTTGAAAAATCATCCCCTGCTGGCGGGTTGTCCAAGGTTATACCTTTCTCGTAATCGTCCTGCCTGTGATTCAGGAAATAATGCCCCAGTTCATGGGCAATTGAGAACCTCTGACGGTGGGGGTGATGGTTCGAGTTTACTCCTATGGTTTTCCCCGTTCTAAGTAACAGCGCCCCAACCCTGTTGGGCCACGCCCTATAGACCAAATTAAATCCTTCCCCTTTGGCAATATCCTCTAAAGGTGTGCCAGGCTGTGTAACGCCATATTTTTTAAGGACTTTTCTTGCCATCTCCCTGACAAAACCTATTCTCGCTTGCTCCTCCATGACCCCCTCCGTAAGTGCAAGAAGCAGCCATTAGTAACGCTCTTACGTATAATTTTGTAATAGGAGAAGTGGATGCAGACGCTTAACCTGACGACACCCTTCCTTAATTTAAGGGAAATAAAGAAGGATGTCAAAAATTTTCCTCAGAAAGGAGAATGTCTATGAGTTGGGATGAAGAGAAAAGCAACGAAAGGGTAAAGAACAATGACGTTCCACCAAAGGATATCGAGGTCATCGAGCCTGAAAAGCTTCCAAACCTCGAAGCCCTCAAGACGAACCAGATGGCAATGGTGGAAACTGCCACTCTTTTTGTGGACATTTGCCATTTCACCAAACGGACTGAAGAGCAGCAGAAGAAATCCATCTTTAGGATTCTCAATACCTTCCACCAGGAGATGAACGCCATAGCCAAAGAACAGAAGGTTCCCGGATTCAAGGTCGCCATACAGGGAGACAGAGACCACATAGTCTTTTGTTGTGCGCCAAAAGAGGGGAAAAAGGCTGTAATCAATTCAGCGGTTGAGGCAGCAATCTCCATGCTCACGGGCGTGGAGAAAGTCATAAATCCCTTCTTCTCCGATTATGATCCGATAAAGATAGCAATCGGGATAGACTTTGGGACAATCGCTGCATGCAAGCTTGGCTACAGAGGTGAAAGGGAGCCCATCCTTATTGGCAACAGCACCAATAATGCCAGCAAGCTTGAGGACGCCGCCGGGGAACAGGAAATAATCATAAGCGAAACGGTTTACGAAGCCATCGAAAATGAGAAAATCAAGAAGGCTTTCATGCCTAAATATGTAAATGGGAAAATGTGTTACAGCCTTCAGAATAAGACATGGGATGATTTTGAGGAAAAACAGAAAGTATATGCTCTGGCTGACAAAGCTGCGATTGCAGCAGCTCTTGACCAAGGATTATCGGTAGGGAGAAATGATGAAGGACAGTATGTTGTGGGAGTTGAGAACGGGGAAAGCTTTCAGGGGAAGCGTGTATACACCCCTAAGCATTCAAGGGTTTGGGCCAGCGAATGATAGCATCCTTGGCCTTCTGCCCTGGTATTGCGATAAGGAAAAGCTCCGGTTTGAGGTCAACACTGTTAAGCAAAGCTTCGGAGACAGGTTCGAGTTGAAATGGACAACGTTCGGTGAGCCTTACTGGGAGGGGTTTATCAAAACTCCCACTATTTCCAGCTTGATAAGAGTACATTATCCGAGAGAGGAACCAAAGATTAGTTACTACCCAATATTGTCTCCGAGGGCGTTTCCCATACCGCCAATATTCGAATCGCCTCACATTTTCCGGGATCTGAGTATGTGCCTTTTTGACCCCAAAGACCCTGTAGGCATGTCATGGAACCCTTTAACTGATACAGCTGCTGATATCATCAAATGGGCAGACCTCTGGCTTTTCAAACAAGGCTATTGGGAAGAGACCGGCCACTGGCCCGGACCGGTTGCATCGCACGGCGGTTCAGATATACCGACATACCTGCAACCCTTATTTGGGGAAAATAAAAAGAGGAGGTAAAGATTTTTATGGGCATCAGAATTGAAGCCAATTATAAGAATCTTGAAAGGGCAAGCTCATGGGTGGTTAATGCCGACACCAAAGCGAGCTTGATCCTTGCATTTAATGGGGGGCTGTTCGCCCATCTCATGACGAAGACTCCTGAGATGAAGACTCTACTTATCAAGCAAGGACTGGGGATAAGCTCATCGATCCTTTTGATAGTATCCGGCCTATTTATCCTCTTCTTCATCCTCTCAATAAGGAACTGCTTCAAGACGATTAGGCCTTCACTCGATGCAAAAACACCTTCGGTGTTCTATTTCGGTACAATACAAAATCTAAGCCTCGATATTTTTAAGCAGAAGATGAAAAGCCTTGATGAAGAAAGCATCGAGGAAGAGCTTATAAATCAAACCCACATCGTGTCAACGGTGGCATACAAGAAATTCAATTCCATAAGGAAGGCACTGAACAGCCTTATTGCAAGCCTTATCTTCTGGGGGGGAATCCTCTTGACCCTTAACTTCTTCCTATAAAGCAAGGGCTGTGTTTAGTTATTATGTGCTGTCAAAACTTCGGCCTGTTGAAGTGAATCTGGGGTTCAATGACTGTCTTCTATTCATCAATTTGAAATTCCGTTCTGTCAGAACCTCTGTTCTATGGATTAATTGGTTTTCCCATATCAAACAAGATCTACCCACCTTAAGAAATCAATAAATCTAAATTACTTTCAAACAAAGGCTTTGCACCAATATTAATAAGAAATTTATTGGCTTCACTTTCAAAGGTGTACAGAGGTTTGCCGAACTTCAAGACTTCATAGCAAAACTTTTCCATCTTACTGTTTGGTGAGGCATTGGCGACAAAAACTGACTCAGCAAGGGCTGCCACAAAGCGATTGCGTTCTGTTGCAGTTTCGACTGTGTTACGTCGTTGGCTCTCCTTAAAGGGTGAAAGGAACAGCATCCGCCCTTCTTCGAGAGGTTTTTTAAACTCTTTCTTCATCCTCATTCCTTTGAGGCTACGTGCAGGACAAATAATTACTGGCTGCTTACCCCTAAGTAAGATCGTGAGACATTCGCGCTCTACTGGAGAATGAAAACCTCCAATGACAGTCACGCCAGCCTGTTTCAGATTTTGTAAAAGATCATGGGCTTTAAGAATGAGATGGCCGGGACAACGGACTGAACAGAAAAAAGCAAACTTTTTATGGTTCAGCAATTCGAATTTCCCAATGGCCAAAAGGTCAGGAAGGGCTTTTGAGAAAAAGTGATTTTTGAGCTCCGGAGGATAAAAAGTATCTTCTGGGGCAATTTTTTTGATGAGATGATTTTTTTCTTGACTTTTCAAAATTTTTTGGTGCATAATTTAATCAATCCGGATTTCCGGAGGTGGATGGCGAAAGCCATCGGGCCCGAAAGGGCCTTTTTTTATTACCTACAAAAACTTCTTCCCAAACATTCTCCCCCCATGTTGATCATATTTTTTCTGGAGAATTCTGATTACTTCCTGGGCAAATAAGCCAGGTTTTTTCTCCAGAAGCCCCTGTTCTTTTAGTATCTCGTTTCTACTCGGATGGGCAACAAGATCTGCCAGTTGAAGACCGGATATATTGTTAGTCTTAGGTTTAACTTTAAGTTGTTTACTGGTTAAAACCTCTTGAAACTGTTCAGGAGAGACGTAATCTGTCCCACCTCTCCAAAGGCGAGCGAAAGATGATTTAAGACGGATATCTTCCTTGCCCCCTCTTGATTCTGCCATCACATCGCCACGGCTATCCATTCGGTTCAAAAAGAAGACGAATCTTTCAAGGAGGACGGCTAAACAGTAGTGATAAGGATCATATCTCCAGGTAGTATACGTTTCTTTGTGCTTCTTTTTATCGAGGCATACTGTGATAACGATGTATTCCCAAGACTCAATTAGATTCAATAATTCATAATCAAATTTTTTCCGAATTTCTGGATCTCTTAGACACTCGAAGGGAGGTTTGGCATTTACCATCTCTTTACGGTGAAAAATTACAGGCTCATCAGGATGTGAACGAAAATATTTTCTTTTCAGAGCCTCCATTTGTGGATGGACAACGGACTCCACATGAACTAATTCAAGAACAACTCCTGTGAGGCTTAGGAAGCGGTGATTTGGGTTATCTGAGCTTTCCAGATCCGGGTTACCTACCTCGTCAATATAAATCCGGTATTTCATCGTGTAAATGCAACCTATGCTTCATGTCTTTTGGTCGTCAATATCTACTTTGTTTCGGTGGCCCTGACCTTTCGCGATCAGTTTAAAAAGTCCCCCGCGGTTCAACCTTCCTCCTCTTCAGTCTCCTCTCCCCCAAGTCCCATACGGTATTTAATATCGTAATTGATAATGAAGTCCAACTCCTCGTCTGTGAAGCCGTAATGTTGCGCTAATACATGGTCAATTTCGTCAATAATAGCCTTCGAGTATCTCGGATAATATTCATCATAAATGACACGGCCAGTGGCTTTATAATTTGTCTCCTTTCGACTGGCATGTCGTTTTAGATCAGTCATTAATCTGGTTGAAAGCTCTGACAGGTTGCGTCTTAATTCGTCTGAGATTTTATCAAGGCCTAAAGGAAATGTCTCAATCTCTCGAAGGTTTAAATGGCGACAATCTGAAAGACCGATGAACCACCAATAGAAAAGCGAACTGTTCAACGTAGCCACAACAGTAGATGCCTCTGTCTTGTTTGCCAACTGTATCGATTTAACCTGGGTAGAAATCTTTTTACCATCACGTTCGTTCCAGAAATAGGGAGTAAAATCCATTGCACGTATCCAATATTGAGGGGAATTGTGGAAGTATACAGGGTGTTTGCTATTCGGTTTAAGATACTGAACAATAGCCGCAAATTTTGAAATAAGCTGCATAATCGATTTGGCTGTTGGGTGCCCAATTTTAGGAATAGCCCCATCCATTATATAATTAGAGATTTCTGCAAATGACAATAATTGAAACAGCACAGAGCGTCCTTCCGAGTACCATCGGTTATATGATGTTGAGTAAATTTTTTGAAAATTATCTTTTCCCTTTTTCGTGGTGAAAATTGAAGCACGAATATGTTGCAGACCATCAAATAGTTTTGCTGGCCGGTCATCGAAGTTAGCAAACCAACTATTTTTGCTTTGTCTAATACATATTTTTTGGAGAGGGATCATTCGATCTGTGCAAACAATCGGTAACTGAACAATCATTCCAAAAAAACCACCAATTCGTAAAATGTCATAACACCTTTCAATAACGAAAGCATACAGATTACCACAACTCTCAGTCATATAATTTTTGACTGAGTACTCTTCAATTACCTTAGAATATTCAACGTATGGTGGATTACCAATAATCACATCGAAACCACCTTTCTTAATAATCCCGTAAAACTCAATAAACCAGTGGAAGGGCTTGTGGGAGGTGAGCCATTTTAAATACTCGGTTGTTTTAGCGGAATCGATTTTATATTCACCAGCAAGATATCGGTTAAGTTCATCTTCCAATGCCATCAGACGATTACGGAGTTCTTGTTTGTCAGCAGGTGTGACCTCTCCTCCAAGTTCAGTTTGTTGTTGACGGAATAAGGTAAACAGACGGTCAACATCCTGAGCTTTTTCATCTATACGCTGCATTGTATCATCATACTGCATTTTGAGTTGACCAGTTGATGAAGTAGTGACAGCCTTTTTAACCTCCTCATAAGTGGCATAGCCAACCAGTGTATTACCTGCACGGATATTAAAATCTATATCAGGTAATGGCTCAATCTGATCCATCCCTTCGACCTGCGCTACCAGTTTCAGGAAGAGACGGAGTTTACAGATTTCGATTGCCTCTTCCATGATATCTACTCCATAAAGATTATTGATGATAATGGATTTAAAGATGAAGTATCGGCGGTTGGGGTGCTCTTTAACCTGATCTAAAACTTTACGGAAATTGCTAAACTTTTCTGGTCGATGTTTTTCACCAGAGCGATCCAGCTCATCCAAAAAAACTTCCATCCGCTCAAGACAGGCTTCATAGAGGGGTTCAAGAATATTCAAAGCCGCAAAGAGAAAAGCACCGGACCCGCATGTTGGATCAAGGACTGTAACTTCTTCAATGCCATGCCAGAAGGCGCGTAAAACTTCTGGATTTTCGCAATTTTCGATTACATCCTGAGCAAACTGGCGGATATTTAGATTGTAGGTAATAAGATCGTTAATCTCCTGAATTTCACCCTTTTCCAGTTTTTCATAAACTTCTTCATATCTTTTACGTCGTTCAACTACTTCTCGCCAAATCTCTGTCGGCAAAGCATATTCTGAAGGGGCGGGCTTATTCCATTCCGTCCGTTTGGATACATCATCCAGCCCAACAGCAATTTCGTTGGGTAGGGGCAATTCAACCCCCTTCTTCATTGCATCATAGATGTAACGATCTGAATCAGCCTGAAGGAAATGCCAAATGGTATTCTCGGGCGAACCGCCGTCCGCTCCCACAAAGGCGGTTTTAAATTTTTGTTTTGCCTTGTCAAAAAGGAAGGGGATGATTGTACTCTTACTGATATATTCAGTGATGTCCTCTTTCGTGTAGTAGGCCCCCATCTGTTTCTGGTTGACATATTTCTCGAAGATGTATCCAAGGACATCTGGGTTGATTTCGTTATCATTCCTAAGGGGTCTTTCATCCAAATGCCATTGATACTGATCAAAGAAATTAAAGAGCTTTTCAAATGCAGTATCTGAAATCTGAATCTTGTGGCCGTGCAATTCTTCAATCTGGTGGCGTTGAAAGATACCACCATTGAGGAAAGGGACCTTTCCAAGAAGTTTATTTATTTTGGGATTTCGTTCACTTTCCTTTTTTGCAAATCCTTCAAAGAAAAGGGGACAGAGGAAGTCTGTATAAAAGCGATCTTTTCCCCGCTGCTTGCTTTCATTGAGTTTGTCTCTTAAGTAGTGGATGCTGCCGTCAAGAAAACCCTTCTTCTGAATAAAATAGATGAACATAAGGCGATTTAGCATCACGGATGCATACCATCGCTCTGTCTCCTCATCTGGAATGCCCTTAAGAAATTTAAGAAAAGTATCATGTTCAGATTTGAAACGGTCATAGAACCTTTTCGTAACCCGATCAACGTCAAACGCTGCCCGGACCCGACCCACAGAATCGACGATTGTTGGGCCTTTTTCCTCATCCTCGAGGGTAAAGACCATATGCTGCAATTTTTGAATGAGTGCATCACCAGGTTGGGTAAAGTAGTAGATATGCTCTCGGCACTGGGTTGGTTTCCCAATTTCCCGTTTAACCCATTGCCAGATCTGGATCTTTTGTGGGTAAGGCAGAAGCGATCTTCACTTCTCAGTGCGATGACAAGTTCAGCAAGGGCCTGATCAGAGATGCCACTACGTAGTTGTCTGTTGAGGGTATCGATGGCTGATTGGCGTAACGGGCAACGGTAAATATCATCAATCGCCTTGAGGAGCTCCTGTGATTCAAATAATGTACCTTTGATCTCATCAGCATAGCGTTTAAGCCTCTCATAAGTGCGAAATCGTGCGCTCGAAGGTCGTCCTAATTGACCTCCAACAGACTTTTCTTCTTCGATAATAAGCTCAACCCCTTTCTTTACAAGCTCGTGGTGGTTTTCCTGACGAAGTAAGGCCGGCGTATCGGGTGAACACTCTGCCGCTTTCAAGATTTCTAATTGTGACTCCGTAACGCTATTGCCATCTTTGTCCATCCATGCAAGGGCATCGTTTCCTTCGGCTGTACGGAGATAGAGGAGAACCCCTTCAGGTGCTTTCTCACTTGGTTTATGCGGTCGGGTGGAATAGACAACCGGCGGAAGCTCCGGAATAATCTTTTGTAGCTTTGGATCTGAGGTAATAGCATTCTTCCAGATCTGGTAAGCATACGAAGCCAGGTCAACTTCAGTATCAATATCACCATCCAAGATGTTCGATTTTTCATTATAAAGATCAAGTACGACCTGGTCATTACGATCATCTTCAAAAAAAGCCTCATCCGTGCCCACAACCTCAGCATTCTCTCTTAAACGTTCACGCACACGTGAACGAAGGCGGATGATCCGTTCCACACCATCTGCAGGGAGAAAAGAATAACAAATAATACTTTCTGACTGCTGACCTATTCGGTCGACGCGACCTGCCCGCTGTACAAGACGGATAATCGCCCAAGGAAGATCATAATTGACAACAATGGAGCAATCCTGCAAATTTTGTCCTTCACTTAGGACATCGGTGGAAACGAGAACACGTAACTCATCTTCAGGTTTTATAAGGTTCCGTTTCTCGTTACTAACAGGGCTGAATTGCCAGGCAATAGCCGTTGGGTCAGGGGAGTCGCCTGTCACACCAACAAGCTTCGGTAATCCTCGTGCCTGAAGTTGCGATTCAAGGTAATAGACAGTATCGGCGAACTGACTAAAAATTATAACTTTATCATTTGGATGTTTCTTTGTTATCAGGTCTTGAAGTGCTTTCAATTTAGAATCTTTGTCAGGTTTCCACTCTCCACACTTCTGTAAAACTTTTAAAAGGGCATTCGCATCGTTTCTCAAGTCTTCAGCAAGGGCTTTTACGAAAAGAGATGGGCGTAACCACTTGAAACGCCGCTTTAATTGGAATACATATTCGTTATAAATTTCAGCAGCACGCCGTTTGAAGTCGTTTTCAGTTCGCAAGACTTTCGTTTCTAAGATTGCACCCTCTCCCCCAGTGTCCTCTTCACCGAACAATTCCTCCATCAGAAAGATATCTTCATCTCCATCATTAATACGGGCATCAAGAAGTTCTGCACCTTGAGTACCAATGGGCAATGATTTATCATTTTCGATCGCATAGAGGAAGATATAATTTCTCAAAATATGACGCTCAATCGATTGAACGAAGGCCTGACCGCTGCTTTCGAGTCGCTTAAAGAGATTTGTACGGCAAAAACCCATCAGTCTCTTCCCGGCTCGTGAGAGATCCTGCAATTGTCTGGACTCAATTGGGGTGGGCGGTTCATGTGGAGAGG
>JBFMAE010000193.1:0-2016 GCA_040756085.1 Thermodesulfobacteriota bacterium
AACTCATTTTTTTCTCTATTCCACCACACCCTTTATCCGCTCATGATGGTGTTAATCTCAAATCCCCTGTCTGATGTCTTCTGGCCAGTGATCTCAATCAACCGTCCGGGGAGGGTTTCCTTCTAGAATGGCTTGATGATCGGTCTCCTGGCCATCCTGAACATAGCACGGGAACCTCACCCAGGGACAGGAACTTTCTCTGACTCCTTTCCACCTATTTTTATATCAATTTTTTCAGCCAGGTCTTTCGATTTCGCCTCGACTTCCCGAAGAAGTGTTATTCTCTTCTCTTTCTCCTTCAACAGATCATCCGCAATGTTTAGGGCAGTCAAAATGGCCACATTCAATGTTGAGACGCTCCTTGTCTTCTTTAAAACTTCGTCTATTTTTTCATTGACGTACCGGGCCACCTCTTGAATATGGTCCTCCTCCGCTTCGGTCTTAACCGTGTAGGTCTGGCCAAAAACCTTGAGTTCGACCAATCGCTCTTTTCCCATCTCTTTCCATCCCATCTAACCCTTCCTGCTGTTGAAAGGTTAGAGATCGATGCCTTTCAACCGGTGAAGGAGTTGATCGATCCGAATCTTCACCTTTTCTCGGTCCTTAGAAAGAAGTTCCAATTTCTTCTCCAGTCGGATCAATTTCTCCCTTTCCACATCCAGTAAAACGGCCAATTCGTCTCTCTCTTTCTGTAGTTCCTGATATTTTATCAAAAGATGGCTGATCTTTTCTTCAAGGATTCCGAGCAAACCTCGTTCTTCTTCCTGCGCCTTCTTCTCGGTCTGTTTGTCTAATAATATTTCTCCAGCCATAAAAAGTCAAATTTTTTCCGAAAGTTCCCGTCTGTCTGCTTTTGCCTGCGGGAGATAGACGGAAGGCAGACGACAGGCAGAATTGGATCTATGCTGTGCCAAGCAGGTAGGCCTTTATCAACTCGTCAATCTCTCCATCCATGACACGATCGACATCATGGATCACCCGGTTGGTTCGGTGATCTTTGACCATCTTATAGGGATGCATCACATAAGACCGAATCTGGCTTCCCCAAGCGATCTCCTTTTTCGTACCGTGAAGTTCTACCAGTTTCTCTTCCTTCTCCTTCAGCTCTTTTTCATAAAGGCGGGCTTTTAATATTTTCAGAGCGGTCGCCTTGTTTTTATGCTGGGATCGTTCGTTCTGACATTGAACGACAATCCCTGTGGGGAGATGAGTGATCCGGACAGCAGAATCGGTTTTATTAACATGTTGCCCTCCTGCTCCACTGGATCGGAACGTGTCAATTCTCAAGTCTTTTTCGTCGATCTCAATGACAATGTCATCGGGAACTTCAGGATAAACAAAAACCGAGGCAAAAGAGGTATGGCGTCTTGCCCCCGCATCAAAAGGGGAAATACGAACAAGTCGGTGAATCCCTGTTTCCGCCTTTAAATATCCATAGGCATAGGGTCCATTGACAGTGAAGGTAACATTTTTTAAACCTGCCTCTTCCCCCGACAGGATATCAATGATCTCTATCTGACACCTCCTCTTTTCTCCCCATCTCAGATACATTCTGAGAAGCATTTCAACCCAATCCTGAGCCTCTGTTCCACCGGCACCGGCATTGATGCTAACGATCGCATTGTTAGGATCGTGCTTTCCTCCCAGCATTCTCTTAAACTCCATCTGGCCGATCGCCTCTTCGCTCTTTTCGATTTTCTTTAGCAACTCCTGTGCTTCTCTCTCATCTCCCTGCTCTTCAATCAACTGGAGCAGTATCTCCATCTCCTCCAATTCCTTCCTTTCCTGTTTCCAGGGGGAGATACTTTCAAGAAGGGAAGCTCGTTCCTTCAATGTTTTTTGAGCGACATCATTGGTTTCCCAGAAAGTAGGTTCTGCCATTATCTTTCCGATCTCATCCAATTTTCTTTCTTTCCCTTCCACGTCAAAGATGCCCTCGAAGGATTCCCAAACGAGCGTTCAACTCCTTTAATCGATCTCTCAATTCAGTTATCATTTTAAATCACATTCCTTTTT
>JBFMAE010000194.1:0-13455 GCA_040756085.1 Thermodesulfobacteriota bacterium
CGAGGAGGGGAAAGGCACCACCTTTACCATCAGCCTACCCGTTGCCTAGAAAATAATTCATCTAATCAAAAATGTAGGGGTTTGATTTATCAAACCTGCATATTAAAGGCATCATACCTGCATGCGGTAGGCAGGTGGAAGGAGCTTCCCTGTCCATCCAGAAAGTCATCATAAAAAATTGAGGAGGTAGAGAGGATGGAATTATTGAGAACGACATTAGGCGATCTTTTAGATGAAGTGGTCTCCAAATTCCCTGAGAATGAAGCAATCGTGGATATTCAAAAAAATAAACGACTCACTTACCGAGAATTTTTAAGAAGAGTGAATCAATTAGCAAAAGGATTTCTGAAAATAGGTCATCAAAGAGGTGAACACTTAGCCCTTTGGGGCCCCAATCGCTGGGAATGGATCATCACACAATTCGCAACAGCAAAGATTGGAGTGGTTTTAATCAGTGTCGATACGAACTACCAACTTCAGCAACTGGAATACCTCCTCAAACAATCGGATTCCAGATCCCTTGTCATGACAGAAGGGTTGAAGGGATCAGAATATATTGAGATCGCCTCAAAGCTCTTTCCCGAAATCAAAGATTCGATTCCAGGCCACCTGAATGATCCTGCACTTCCAGAGCTTAAAAATATCATACGGATATCCGATCGATCTGCTCCTGGGATGTTCAGTTGGGAAGAGATTCATGAAATGGGAAAGGATGTTTCAGACGGGGCATTGGCTGAACGGCAGGCCTCTTGTCATTTTGAGGATGTGGCCACGCTGCTTTATACCTCTGGAACAACAGGAGCTCCCAAAGGTGTGATGTCAACCCATTACGGAATAATCAACACGACCCTGGCCAGTGCGGACAATCAGAAGCTGACCGAGAACGACAGACTCTGTCTCTCAGTTCCTCTATCCCATATGTTCGGTTGTGTCTGTATTACCTTGGCAGCAGTGATCAAAGGAGCAACCCTCATCATCCCTTCTGAGACCTTCGAGCCGCGGAAGGTCCTTGAAGCCATTGAAAAAGAGCGATGCACAGCAGTTTACGGATCTCCAAGCGCTTTCATTAGCCTGATGGAAGATCCGAAATATCAGACCTCCAATCTCAAATCTCTTCGGACAGGAATCATGGGAGGAGCCCAGTGTCCGATCGAAATAATGAAAAAGGTGGTTGATGAAATGGGAGCGAGAGAGATTGTTATCGGTTATGGTCTGACTGAATCCTCTTCCTGGATAACGGAGACGAGACCCGATGATCCATTAGAATTACGTGTCTCGACCGTGGGGAGACCTCTTCCCAATGTAGAAGTGAGGATGATCGATCCCAAGACAGAAGAGGAAGCTCCAATAGGCTCAACAGGAGAAATCTGCGCCCGTGGATTGAATATGAAGGGTTATTACAAAATGCCGGCGGCGACTGAGAAAGCTCTTGACAAAGAGGGCTGGCTCCATTCCGGAGATCTGGCCACAATGGATGAAAGGGGTTATGTGAGAATAACCGGAAGATTGAAGGAGGTCATTCAAAAGGGATCAGAGACAATCTATCCTGCGGAGATCGAAGAGATCTTATTTACCTTTCCAGGAATCTCAAATGCCCAGGTGTTTGGAATCCCGGATAAAGCGTTGGGAGAAGAGATAGCCGCCTGGATTAAGTTAGAAGAGGGTGCAACCGTGAGAGAGGAAGAGATCCTTCAATACTGTAAGGAGAAGCTTCCACCTTCTCATGTGCCTCGCTATTTAAAATTCGTAAAAGAATTTCCAATGACTCCATTGGGCAAAATCCAGAAATTTAAGATGAGAGAGATAGCGGCAAAGGAGTATGGGTTGGAATAAAAATTGAAATTGGGGACGGGTTCCTATTTCAGACTATCGAATAAGACCTTAAATTTGAACCCGTCCCCAATTTTTCCCATTGTCTTTGAACCCTCATTTCGCTCTTACTTCTTTTCTGTAGGGTAATTAGCTTTAAGCCATTCTTCCCAACCCCCCTTGAGGACATATACATTTGTATATCCATCCGTTCGGTGATCTTCTATGAGATGTTTTAAGTTACTGACGCTTCTTACTTCGTTGGGTGAAGAGCAATAAAAAACAAAGGTTTTCCCTTTTGGATACTGGAATGCTGCTGGTGCAATACATTCCCCAAGGGGCCGAACAGCCCCTTTAATCTTTAAATCACTTGAGAAGTAGTCGCTACTAAGACGAACATCAAAGATAACTAAATCAGGGTTCCCAAGCATTGCCTTAAGTTCCTCCTTTGTTATCATTGGAACATCGGCAGATAATACAAAAGTGGCAAATAACCCGATGGTCAAAATATTGAGTATCAACACTACTAATAATTTCTTTTTCATAATGACACCTCCTCTTAGTAAGGGACACATCCCATTTTGAATAGGATGTGTCCCCAACTAATTCACTTATTTTACCAATTCGAAAGTTCCCTCAAATGAACAAAATCACTTGCGAGGTAGTGAATAGGTAGCTATGCAATCATAGTAAACATCGCTCATGAGCCCCTTCTCCTTAGAATAGGGTGTAAGCCCTTTACCAGTGTAGGACATGCTTCCTTTGATCCCTTCAAATCGGCCAGTTCCTTTTATATATTCTGACGTACCCTTATATAGACTTTTCCCGTCTGGAATTGCCTCCCAAAAGCCTTCCACCTTAGCGATAGTTGTGGAACCGTCTTCATAGGTATATTTAGTATATCCCTGAAACGGCCCTTTCCCTTTGATAAAGTCCCCTGTCACCCAAGCCTCCCACTTGGCAGTTTCACCGGTTTCAAAGGAAGCCAGACCTCTCCTCATAATCACCATGAGCACGTGACCTTCGACGTCCTCTACTGGAATAGCCTCCACCCTGACGATATAACCGGTGACCCTAAACTTTTCGCTCACAGTTTCTGCCCCCACCTGTGCAGAGGACATTATCAACCATGCCGCAATGGTTAAAATACTTATAAAACTCATAATATTTATCTTCCCTTTTCTTGTAGTCATGGCGTTTCCCTCCTTTCCGGTTAAATGGTTTAAGATTTAGTTGACAATTTATTCTTAAAGGTAAACCCCGTTAGAAAGTCTTCGACTTTCCAACGGTATGGCTCACAAGGAGCTTTAAACCCCATGTTCGTTCTGAAAGGAATCTTATCTTCTTCCCCGCTGCAAGCCCCGATAGAAGCTGAGCTTCGCACGTGGCAAGCAGTGGGGGCTTTCTAACGGGGTAAACCAGTCTAAACTAAAGGGAGGCTCCTCCAAGGGCATTCAGGGATCCCTTGGAGGTTTTGTAAAGGCATCTTTACGGGTCTCCTTTTCATGACAATCTCCAGGGTATTGGCAGAGATGGTTTGGAAAAATTTTACTTGATTTTAAATTTTGTATATAATGGTGATGGTTTAAACCATTCCTCTTTTTGCAGTTCTACATAACCATTTTAAATTACTTGGCTATTTAATAAGCCGGTCGGGGCCAAAAAATGGATGAAAAAACCAAGCAGGCCATAACAATCGACCTCAATCAGTTCAAACTCCATATCCATCTCAAACACAAAACCGAATTAACCCTCCATTTCGACTCGCCATCGCGGATGTTTTACCTCACCGTGATAGCGCTTGTCGTCAACGAGATGAAAAGACTGGGGAAAATCACATCCATTCCATTGGAAGAGCATTCTGCCCTGCTTGCCTTGCTTAACGAAACCATTGGAGGTTTGGCCGGATCATCAGATAAGGAGCGTCTGCTTCCGAGGATTTACAGAAAATGGAAGGATGCCCTTCCTGACCTTGAGAATGCCCCTCTTTTCAAAGTTATCGGAAGAAAAAAAGAATATGAGGATGCAATTGGGAAAACCTATTACTTTACGGAGGCTGAAAAAGACACCTGGGCCAATCTTTTTGAGTACAGAGGAAGCCAGGAGAACGTCAGACTTAGGTTTTCGATCGATAAATTAGGAGCGAGTTTGGATGATATTGTTATCCTCTACGAGGGATACCAGAATACGGGAGCATGGGAGAACTTTATCTCAAGTCTCAAACAGAAGGTAGAGGAGAAACCTGAACCTGTTGAACTCGTTCATAAAGAAGCTGAGATTCCGGTAGCCCCTACGAAAAAGTGGCAGATTCCTTTACGAAACCGATGGCAGTGGTTTGCTCTGGCTATCGTATTAATCATAGTAGCTTTAGTAATCTGGAGAGCCTATTTTTACCCTCCACCTGACAGGGTTGCATCTGTGAAAAGGATGGCTTATCCATTGCCTGATAAACCCTCCATTGCAGTACTCCCATTTGTTAATATGACCGATGATCCTCATCAAGAATCCTTCTGCGATGGTTTGAGTGAGGAGATCATTACGACACTCTCAAAGATCCCAAAACTGTTTGTGATTGCCCGCAGCTCCATGTTCACTTACAAAGGAAAGCCGGTGAAAGTGCAGCAAGTCGCAGAAGAGTTAGGGGTGCAGTATGTACTGGAGGGGAGTGTACGAAGGTCTGGGGAGCAGTTAAGAATCACGGCTCAGTTGACCGATGCCCTGACCGGTCATCATATATGGGCAGAGCGTTATGATCGGAATCCAAAAGACATATTTATTATTCAAGATGAGATTACAACACACATTATCACAGGGCTGCAGGTAAAATTGACAGAAGGTGAACAAGCCCGGATATACTCGAAAGGCACTAAAAATCTTGATGCCTACATGAAAGTTATGGAGGCGACGTGGTTATCCCACCAGACCACCATTGAAGGAAACATCAGGGCAAGGCAGCTCGCAGAAGAGGCGATTTCCCTTGATCCTAACTATGCATTCGCATACAGGACGCTCGCACTCGCCACCATCGTTGATATATGGCTTGGATTGAGCAAGAACCCCCAGGAGTCTTTGAAGAAGTGTATTGAGTTATATAAGAAAGCGATTGCACTGGATGAGTCGTTTTCTATGGCTTACGCTGGTTTGGGTTATTCATTGATGATGGCGCGGAAATATGATGAAGCTATTGCCCAGGCGGAGCGGGGACTCGAATTTGAACCCAATTCTGCTGACGTGATTTATGCCTATGCCAATATTTTACTTTACACAGGAGGAGAATCGATACCATTCTTTCAAAGTGCCATACGACTCAATCCCAAACCACCTAATACCTATTTGCGTCACTATGCGGCAGGGCTTCGTGACGCCGGGAGGTATGAAGAAGCCATTGTTCAGGTTAAAAAAGCGATCGAGCGAGAGCCCAGGGATATCATGTCCTATATCGTCATGACTTCAACGTATAGTATGGCAGGACGCGAAAAAGAGGCCCGTGCGGCTGCCGCCGAGGTGCTCAAGATAAATCCAAGATTTTCACTTGAACAATTCGCAAAGATCCATCCCTACAAAGACCCTGCCACAAAAGACCGCTACATCGAATCCCTGCGTAAAGCCGGCCTGAAATGAGGATGGGAAACTTTAGGCCAGCATATAACCTTCCTTAAATCCTATCTAAAAAATTAATAAAATCAATTAATTGCAAGAAAAATAATCACAGCCAAAGATTTTTCTTGACAAAGTATAAATTCCGTAGTATCGGTAAAAATAATAAATTCTGCAAAAGGAGAAAATTATGGAAATCCTAACTGTATCACAGGCAAGCAAGTATTGTAAGGTCTCATCTAAAACAATAATTAACTGGATTGATGCGGGCTATATCAAAGCTTATAAAACCGTGGGAGGCCATCGCAGGATTAAGAAGGAAGACCTGGATCAGTTTCTAAGAGAGAAGGGAATGCCTCTGCCAGAAGAGGCAAAAGCAGAGGAGAAAAAGAAAATCCTTGTTGTGGATGATGATAAGATCATTGTTGAGACCATTGTGCAGGCTCTTGAGGAGGACGAGTATGGATATGAGATGATCTCCGCTTCAGATGGTTTTGAGGCAGGTATTCAAGTGAGCCATTTCAAACCAGACCTCTTGATCCTGGATATCATGATGCCTGACATCAATGGATATGAGGTCTGCCAAAAGATCAAATCTAATCCCGAGACGAGAAATACCAAGATCATTGTGCTCTCAGCCTACCTCGATGACGAAGCCTTCAAACAGATGAAAGACTATGGTGCAGATGCATGCTTCTCAAAACCCCTTCCTTTAGAGCAGTTAAAATTCGAGGTCGCCAAACTACTGGGTTTAAAAAAATAAGAGGTTTTGGAATTCAATCTACAATATTTTAAAATGAGAAGGAGAGGCCAATGAGTTTACAAGAGAATTTAAAAAATAAAAGATTTGTTGTGACCTCAGAGATTCAACCTCCCATTGGCACCGGTGTCCAAGACCTTATCCGAAATGTGGAGCGAATCCGAGGAAGAGTGGATGCCCTGACCGTCCCTGAACTGAAGATCGAGGGTTTGGTGACAGATACGATGGGAACCTGTCGAGCCCTGAAGGAACAAAAATTCGACCCGATCCTTCAGACCACCTGTCGGGAGAAGAATCGGCTTGAGATTCAGGAACATCTCCTTCGGGCCTCGGAGTCCGGAGTGGAGAATATTCTCACCTTTACAGAAGATTATCGTATCACCGGAGATAGCCTCCAGGAGATTATGTTCTTTCATGTGGATTCCGGAAAACTCTTTTCCGTCATTGAAAGCCTGCGCGACGGTCACGATATTTCGGGTAAGGAAATCCGGGTCAAACCAAAATTCTTTGTGGGGTCTGGGATCGATTCGAGTTGGGGAAAGAAAGTGCCTGATTTAGAGTTGAAAGAAATGGAGGAGCTGGCCGGGTTGGGGACCCAATATTTTCTCACCACTCCGATCTTTGATCTTGATTCCTTCCACGATTTTATGAAAAAGGTGGGGCCAATAAGAATGCCGGTCGTCGCAGAAATAATTTTGGTGAGATCCGCAGAGATGGGTCTCTTTCTCAACAAACATGTGAAACCAGGGATGGTTCCTAACCATATCATTGAAAAGTTAGCTAAGGCCCCGGATAAAGAGAAGGCAAGTATTGAGATTGTCAGTGACCTAGTGAAAGGACTTAAGGACCTTTGCCAAGGGGTCCATTTTATTCCGATTGGAGCAGAGGATCGCATTTCAAAATATCTCGATGCAGCAAAACTTTCATCCCTCTAATCCCCCTCCATCCCACCCTTGCCTGCCGCCTGCCTGCGGTAGGCAGGGCAGGCAGGCTTTAATAAAAGGGGAGAGTTACTCTTCTCCTCCCTTTGCTAAAGGGAGGTTTGGGAGGGATGATTTGGCTGGATAATAATGGAAAGGATTTTGTAGCCATGAGTGCAAATGAAAATCGAAAGATCGGTGCTGCGTTAATCGTGGGGGGAGGAATTGCAGGGGTTCAAGCCGCTCTTGATTTGGCCAATTCAGGAATCAAAGTTTACCTCTTAGAGCGCTCCCCGGCGATTGGTGGAAAGATGGCTCAACTGGATAAAACTTTCCCCACCAATGATTGCGCCATGTGCATCGTCTCTCCCAAACTGGTCGAGGCAGGTCGGCATCTCAATATCAAAATCCTCACCAACTCTGAGCTGACCTCTTTGGAAGGGGAGGCCGGACATTTCAAAGCGAAGATTCGGAGACACCCTCGTTATGTGGATATGAAGAAATGTACCAGTTGCAATGACTGTACAGAGGTCTGCCCCATCTTCCTTCCAAATGAATTCAATGAAGGCTTGGATCAGAGAAGAGCCATTTACCGGCCCTATCCTCAGGCTGTTCCCAATACCTTTCTGGTCACCAAACGGGGCACCAGCCCCTGCAAGCACACCTGTCCGGCGGAGACGAGTGCACAGGGTTACATTGCCCTGATTCAGGCTGGCCGATATAAAGAGGCACTCGATGTGATCAAAGAGTATAATCCCTTTCCTGCCTCGGTAGGGCGTGTTTGCAACCACCCTTGTGAAGAGAAATGCAATCGGGGGAAACTCGACACGCCGGTTGCCATCTGTACTCTGAAGCGATTTGCTGCTGACTGGGTCTATGAACATCGGGATGAGTTAAATAAAGAAGTAGGGAACGGTTTCAAACCGTTCCCTACAGGAGTTTCGGGTCACGAAGATGTAGAACGACCAAAAGCCAGAATAGCCATCATTGGCGCAGGGCCCGCAGGGCTTAGCTGTGCCCATCAATTATCCCGGATGGGCTATCAGGTCACCATCTATGAAGCCCTTCCTGTGGCAGGCGGAATGATGAGAGTGGGCATTCCATCCTATCGGTTGCCCAGGGATGTGCTCCAGAGGGAGATCGATGAGATTATACGTCATCCAAATGTTGAGTTAAAAATGAATACACCCATTCGAAATATCAACAGCCTCTTTGATGCAGGTTATTCTGCTGTCTTTTTAGCCATGGGTGCCCATGAAGCACAGAAATTGGGCATCCCGGGCGAGGATGCCCTGGGTGTTCACCACGGGGTTCCTTTCCTTCAGGGTGTCAGTTTGGCAGAGCGATATGGCATCACAGAAGGATTTGAAGACCGATTCATCATCGCCTTTGGAATCCCCATCGCACCCAGAGTGGGAGAGAAGACAATTGTGATCGGTGGCGGGAATGTGGCCATCGATGCGGCAAGAACAGCCCTGAGATTGGGTGCCAAAGAAGTGAACATCGTCTATCGACGATCACGGGATGAGATGCCTGCCAATTCGTGGGAGATTGAGGCTGCTGAAAAGGAAGGGATTGAGATTCAGATCCTGACCGCCCCTGTAGAGGTGGTTGCTGAAGAGGGGAATGTGAAAGGTGTCAGATGTGTGAGGATGGAATTGGGAGAGCCGGATGCCTCAGGTCGAAGAAGGCCCATTCCCATTAAAGATTCAGAATTTGTCATTCCTGCTGATACGATGATTGCGGCGGTGGCCCAGGCTCCTGAAATTTCATTCCTTGATGAAACCCATGGTCTTGAAGTCACACCCAAAGGAACCTTTGCCGTCGATCCGTTGACCTTAGCCACAAATCGGTCCGGTATCTTCGCGGGCGGCGACGTGGCAAGAGGACCCTGGATACTGATCCAGGCCATTGCCGATGGAAGGCGAGGAGCTCTTTCCATCGACCGCTATTTGAGAGGACTTCCTCTTCTTACCCCGAGAGAGCAGATTCCTCTTCCCGTCGTTGATATTTCCCGTGAAGAGATTGATCAAATGGTGGAGGAAGGTAAGGTGGACTTGTCCCCGAGGACGAAAGTTCCCGAGTTACCGGAAGAAGAAAGGATTAGGGATTTTCGAGAGGTGGAGCTCGTCCTCACAGAGGAGCAGGCCAAGCAGGAGGCCGCACGCTGTCTTGCCTGTGGTATCTGTTCAGAATGCCACCTCTGTGTCCAGGTTTGCAAACGGGAGGCGATCGACCATCAGCAAGCGGATGAGTTGGAAGAATTGGAAGTAGGGTCCGTGATCCTCTCACCGGGCTATGCCCTCTACAGACCTGAACTTTCGCCTGAGCTTGGTTATGGTCGTTATGCGAATGTTGTGACCAGCATGGAATTTGAAAGGATGCTTAGTGCCTCCGGTCCTTTGGGAGGCCACCTCACCCGGCGTTCGGACCACCAAGAACCCAAGAAGATCGCCTTTCTCCAGTGTGTGGGATCGAGGGAGAAGGAGCACGATTATTGTAGTTCGGTCTGTTGCATGTATGCCACCAAAGAGGCGATGCTCGCCATGGAGCATATTCCCGGAGTGGAAGTGAAAATCTTCCAGATGGATATGAGGGCCTTCGGAAAGGGATTCGATGCCTATTTCGAGAGAGGAAAAGAGAAGGGGATTCAGTATATCCCTTGCCGTATTTCAGGGCTGGAAGAGGATCCAGAGACCAGGGATATTCTCATTCGATACGAGGACTCAGACGGAGGTTCTTCCATTAAAGAAGAATGGGTCGATCTGGTGATATTGAGCATCGGCATGTCTCCCCTTCCGGATATCGGGGATCTGGCCAGAGCTTCAGGCATTGAGCTCGATTCTCATCAATTCTGCCTCACCCAGGACTTTCATCCATTGGAGACGAGCCGACCAGGTGTCTATGCCTCCGGTACCTTTACAGAACCGAAGGATATTCCGGATAGTGTGATCCAGGCGAGCGGAGCGGCGGCCAAGGCCCTTTCCGTTATCGGAGAAGCCCGGGGCACACTCGTTCGAAAGAAGGAGTATCCTCCAGAAAGAGAGGTTTCTCCGGAGGAAGAACCACGCATTGGAGCCTTCATCTGCAGTTGTGGAACGAATATCGCCGGAACCGTCGATGTGAAGGAGATCGTCGAATTTGCAAAATCCCTTCCGGGAGTGGTCCACGCTGAAAATACGATCTATACCTGTTCCGCAGACTCCCTGAAGTTAATCCAGGAGAGGGTGGAGGAACTCAACCTGAACCGGGTGGTGGTCGCCTCCTGCACACCGAGAACCCATGAACCGCTCTTTAGGGAAACGATTCGGGAAGTAGGTCTCAACCCGTTCCTCTTTGAGATGGCCAATATTCGTGACCAATGCTCCTGGGTCCACATGAACTTAAAAGAAGAAGCCACCGAGAAAGCAAAACATCTTGTTCGAATGGCGATTGCCTGTTCAAAGAATTTAGAACCCCTCCATCAAGTCCCCCGGAGTCTGGTTCATAGCTGTCTAATTGTGGGAGGAGGTCTGGCCGGGATGGTAGGTGCTCTGAGCATGGCAGAACAGGGATACTCAGTCTATCTGATCGAAAGGGAGAAGGAGTTAGGTGGAAGGCTTCGACAGATCTATTACAGTGGAAATGGAGGTGACCCCCAGGCCTATTTAAGAGGATTGATCAAAAAGATCGAGAGTCATCCCAGGATCGAGGTCCTCAAAGGATTTCAGGTGGTGGAACATGAAGGGGCAGTAGGAAATTTTAAGACGAAAGTGGCAAACGGCTCCACCCAGAAAGTCTTAGATCACGGAGCCACAATCATCGCCACTGGCGGTAAAGAGTACAGGGGGAAAGCTTATCTCTTAGGTGAGGATTCAAGAGTAATCACTCAGGAGGAACTCGAGAAACGAATCTCTCTGTCCGATCCATCCCTCTCAAAAGCTAAGTCGATCGTGATGATTCAATGTGTAGGTCCATGGGATGATGATCCATCCAGATCCTTCTACTGCAGTCGAATCTGTTGCAGTGTCGCTATCAAGAATGCAATCAGGATAAGGGAACTCCATCCTGAGGCTTCAATTACCATCCTTTATAAAGATATGAGAACCTATGGATTCAAAGAGGCCTTTTACACGAAAGCCAGAGAGAAGGGGGTTCTCTTCGTTCGATTTGACGAAGAGAAGAAACCTTCTGTCTCTCTCTCTGATGGCCGATTGTCCGTTCAATTGGAAGATCCCATGCTCCATCTTCCCCTCACACTTCATCCGGACATCCTCGTTCTCTCTGAAGCTGTCGTTCCGAATGAAGGAAGTAAGGAGCTGGCAAATCTCTTTAAATTCCCCCTGACCTTGGAGGGTTTCTTCCTGGAGGCCCATGTGAAGCTGAGGCCCGTCGACTTTGCCAGCGACGGTCTCTACCTCTGTGGAATGGCCCACTACCCGAAGTCAATCAATGAGACGATCGCTCAAGCAGAGGCTGCCTCAGCGCGAGCTGCAACGATTCTCTCTCAGGAGATGCTCCAGGTCGGCGGGGTGGTGGCGGTGGTGGAGGGGGAGCGTTGTGCGGCCTGTTTGACCTGTGTAAGGGTCTGTCCCTATAGTGTGCCGATGATCAATGCGAAGGGCGAGGCGGAGATTGATTTAGCCAAGTGCAAGGGCTGCGGCAGTTGTGTGGCCGAATGTCCGGCCAGGGCCATTGAACTCATGCATTTCAGGGACCCTCAATTGTGGGCCAAGTGTCAGGCCCTTATCAGTTCGGAGTTTGGAGCATAGAGTTCGGAGAGCTTAGTAATTTAGTAACTGAGTTCGGTGTTCGGAGTTTAAAACAAAGAATCTCAAATTAGTTACTTTTTATAAGATTTTCCGAACTACGAACTCATGACTCCGAACTTTTGGTGAGGTTGGGATGGAGGCCGTTCAGGAAAAATCACAAGTCACGAATCACGAGTCCCGAATCACGCAGTTTGAGCCAGAGATCCTGGCCTTTTGTTGTGAGCATTGAGCTTACAGTGCGGCGGACCTGGCGGGTTCGATGAGGCTCAACTATCCTACGAATGTGAAGATTGTGAAGGTTCCCTGTACGGGGAGGGTAGATATTCTGTTGATTCTTCGGGCGTTTGAGTCTGGGGTGGACGGGGTATATTTAGCGGGGTGTTTGGAGGGGGAGTGTCATTTTCTTAGAGGAAATCTGAGGGCGAAGAAGCGGGTTCAGTACGTCAAAGGACTTTTGGATGAGGTGGGTTTAGGGGGTGCTCGATTAGAGATGGTTAACATGAGTTCGGCGCAGGGTCAGCGGTTTGCGGAGGTGGCTCGGGAGATGACGGAGAAGATACGGGCATTGGGGCCGAGTCCTGTGAAAAGGAAGTTATGAGTTCGGAGTTCGTAGTTCGGAGAGATCCTTCGCTTTGCTCAGGATGACACTCCGAGCTCCGAACTAAACACTCCGAACTGAGCGGAGCGATGGATGAAGACCAAGTCAAATATTGAGCGGATTTTGGAGTCTGGGGGATTGGTGGTGACCTCTGAGTGTGGGCCTCCGAGGGGTGCGGATCCGGAGGTGATTCGGAAGAAGGGCAATTTGCTCAAGGGGGTGGTGGATGCGGTCAACGTGACGGACAATCAGACCTCGGTGGTGAGGATGAGTTCCTTTTCTTCGTGTATCATCCTCAAGGAGATGGGGTTTGATCCCATTTTGCAGATGGTCTGTCGGGATCGGAATCGGATTGCGATTCAGAGTGACATCTTGGGGGCGGCGGCATTGGGGATCAACAATATTCTTTGTTTATCTGGGGATCATCAGAAATTTGGGGATCATCCGAAGGCGAAGAATGTATTTGACATGGATTCGATTCAGTTGATCAACACCGTAAAGATCATGAGGGATGAGGGGAGGTTTTTGGGGGGGGAGGAACTCAAGGGGAGGCCGGTGCTTTTTATAGGGGCGGCGGAGAATCCGTTTGCGGATCCGTTTGAGATACGGGCGGCGAGGTTGGGGAAGAAGGTGAGGGCGGGGTGTGAGTTTATCCAGACGCAGTGTATTTACAATGTTGAGAGGTTTGAGAAATGGATGGGGATGGTGAGGGATCGGGGGTTGGATGAGCGGTGTGCGATCTTGGCGGGGGTGACGCCGTTTAAGTCGGTGGGGATGGCTCGGTATATGAAGAATTCGGTGCCGGGGATGGATGTGCCGGAGGAGATGATTGAGAGGTTGAAGGGGGTGCCGAAGGAGAAGCAGTCGGAGGAGGGGATCAGGATTTGTGTGGAGACGATCCAGAGGCTCAGGGAGATTCCTGGGGTACGGGGGATTCATATTATGGCGATTGAGTGGGAGGAGAAGGTGGTGGAGATTGCCAAGGCCGCAGGTCTCCTGCCCAGACCACAACTCACGTGA
>JBFMAE010000195.1:0-26039 GCA_040756085.1 Thermodesulfobacteriota bacterium
ATCCTTTTGGGAAACCCGCTTCTGCCAATAAGGCCTTGGCCTTTTCCACACTGTATTCATATGTTTTGATTGGGGTGTAGCCAAAGATACCCGGACTGATTGGTGCATCGGACACACGCCCCACTCCACCCAGCATATGCTTCACAATGGCTTCCTTATTCACTGCATAGTTCAGTGCCTGCCTCACCCGTTTGTCATGAAAGGGTTCTTTCAGGGCATTAAACCCAAGAAAAATCGTTCTGACACTGGGGGCACCGATGACCGAAAGTTTGGGATTCGCTTTCAGCCGTGGAATATCGAAAGGTGGGATGCGGACAGCCACATGAACCTCTCCGGTCTCAAGAGCAACCACCCTGGAAGCATCATCAGGAATCACACGCCATGTCACTTCTTGAAGAAGAGGCTTCTTCCCCCAATAGTTCTCGTTTCGAACCATGACAAACTTATTCCCCGGAACCCATTCTTTGAACATAAAGGGTCCTGTTCCAACAGGTTTTGTCATAGGTTTGTCCCATGATGCCTTCAAAGCTGCCGGGCTCTGCATTTGCCAGCTTTGTCTGGGCGAACGGGGAGTCCATCAAAGCGATGGTGAAGAGAAAAAGGAAACTTAAAATGAGTGGTATAACCAACCAAAAAAATCTTTTGCTCTGAACTTTCTTCATCTATTATCTCCCTCCTCTCAAAAGATAGCCTAACTATTATAAATTCTTAGTTTTTTTTCCTCTAACTCGTAACTCCCTCACCTCCCTTCTTTTCCGATCGTTCGATTTATTAGAGGACCTGTACAGCTAAATTTATCTAAAATATAATTTAATGTCAAATAATTCATGAAATTGACAGCACCCACATAACCTTCCCTGCAATCATCATTGAAGTTTTATTCAATTTGCCAAAATCTCACCATCGAATTAAACTTTTCAATAAAAGGTTAATTCGTCCTTGACAGAGAGAGGGTAAGCCCTTAGAATTTAAATATAGGAAGGAGGTGAGATCGATGAGATGGATGTTTCCCCATGCAACCCATTGTTCTGCGTGTGGTTCGCTACGCCTGTCCTGAGCAAGACGTTAAACTGCTCACCAAAAAATAGATGGGAAATTTCAGAACATATCAGAAACTTCATAGGTCGGTAATTGCTCTACCGGCCTTTTTCTTTCTTTAGCCCTTTAATCCCGAGAAGGCGATCCCAGATTATCATAGGAACTGGAGGGAACGCTCACCATTATTCTGAACTTCCTAAAAAATGGGATGGTACAAATGGGTACAGATATCTTTTCCATTATCCTGAAGCAACATGGCAGGCAACGCTATGGCCTTTTTTAATCTCTTTTAATATGGGTTCTTCTTCATTGCATTTTCCACTTATTTTTGGGCATCTATTTCTAAAAATACATCCACCCTCCAGGCTCGCTGGATCAACGATTTCACCTTCCAAGACGATGGTTTCTTGAGGTAGTTCAGGATCGGGAATGGGAATTGCTGAAAGTAATGCTTGAGTATAAGGATGCAGAGGATGGCGATAAAGGTCTTCACAATTTGCCATTTCAACTAATTTTCCCAAATACATCACTGCCACCACATCGCTAATATGCTCTACAACCGAAAGGTCGTGAGAAATGAGAAGGTAAGTCAATCCGAATTCCTTCTGCAGATCCATAAGTAGATTTAAAATTTGGGCTCGAATCGAGACGTCCAGAGCGGAGACAGGTTCATCCAGAACCAATAATTTAGGATTAACCGAAAGGGCTCTGGCAATCGCAATCCTTTGCCTTTGACCACCGCTGAACTCATGGGGGAATCTCTCCAAATGATCGGGGTTCATTCCGACGACCTCTAAAAGCTCTCTTACCCTATTGAGCCGATCCGTAGGATTGAGAATTTTATGGACGTACATTGGTTCCTCAATAATCTCTCCAATCCTCAGTCGCGGGTTTAGGGAAGCATAGGGATTTTGAAAGACGGCTTGGACATCGTGTCTATATCTGAAGGTTTCTTTTCGATCAAAATGGCCTATATTTTCTCCCTCAAATAAGATTTCTCCACTGGTGGGTTCAAGCAGTTTTAGAATGGCCAACCCTGTAGTCGATTTTCCACACCCTGATTCTCCTACCAAACCTAAAGTCTTCCCCTCATCAAGGTTGAGGGTCAACCCATCGATGGCCTTTATAACTCCTATTTCCTTAGAGAAGAGGGTTCCCCTTTGAATAGGGAAGTACTTCTTCAGGTTCTTTATTTCTAAAAGTGGCTGCGTGTTCATATTTCCCTCCACCTCCAACAACAAATCGTATGATGATCGGCCACTAATTCGGTGGGAGGGTAATTTTCAGCACATTTTTCAATGGCAAAATCGCATCTTGGTTCAAAGAGACATCCATCTGGTAAATCGAGGAGATTGGGAGGTTGTCCCTTTATGGTCAACAGCCTATCTTTCCTTCTATTGATTGAAGGAATTGAGTTGATCAACCCTTTGGTATAAGGGTGTCTATGTCTTTTGAACAGAGTCGTTACATCGGCTTTTTCGACAATCCTACCGGCATACATGACTACAACCTCGTTACAGAATTTTGCAATAATGCCAAGGTCATGGGTAATCAATATGATCGATGTATTAAATTTTTCCCGTATTTCCACCATCAATTTAAAAATTTGGGCTTGAATGGTAACATCAAGTGCGGTAGTTGGCTCGTCTGCAATGAGGATCTCTGGTTGACAGGATAAAGCCATAGAGATCATTACCCTTTGTTTCATCCCGCCACTAAACTGGTGGGGATATGAATTGACTCTCTTCTCAGGCATGGGAATACGAACAAGCTTCAGCATCTCAATAATTTTACTTTTTAATCCATCTCCTTTTACTCCCTGGTGGCGTCCAATGGCTTCACCGATCTGATCGCAAATATTAAAAACTGGATTGAGTGAAGTCATGGGATCTTGTGGAATCATAAATATCTTTTTTCCCCTAAAACTTCTCATTTCTTTGTTAGATTTTTTTATCAGGTCTTCACCCCTAAACAATATTTCCCCTCCAACAATCTTTCCGGCAGGTCTCGGAACAAGGTCCAATATGGATAAGGCAGTCACACTCTTCCCGCTTCCGGATTCGCCCACAATCCCCAAGGTCTTCCCTTTATGGAGACAGAAACTCACGCCATCTACAGCCCTTATCACTCCGGCAGTGGTAAAGAAATAGGTCTTTAAATCTATTACCTCGAGGATTTTTTCTTCCAATGGAGATTCCCTCCGCCTTTAAAGGCGGCCCTTTGTTTTGGATCCAAAAGATCCCTCAGCCAATCACCTACTAAATTCGTTCCTAAAACTACAAGCACGATTGCCACTCCAGGAAAGGTAGCCAACCACCAAGCATAGGTAAGGTATTGTCTTCCATCGGCCAACATAATTCCCCAAGAAGGAGTAGGAGGTTGGACGCCAAGACCCAAAAAACTCAAGGCCGATTCGAAAATAATGACCCTGCCCAACAGGAGGGTAGCCAATACAATGGTGGAATTGACCACGTTTGGAAAGATATGTTTAGCCAATATTCTTACCGTGCTACAGCCGGCTATTTTGGCTAACTTAACGAACTCATTCTCCTTTACACTTAATACCTCTCCCCGCACAATCCTCCCATAGTCCACCCAGGAGGTTATGCCGATAACAATAATAATATTTCTAAGGCTCGGACCAAGAGCACCGATCAGAGCAAGGGCGATGAGGATATAGGGCATTGAAAGTTGAATATCCACTACTCTCATTATTACAGAGTCCACCCGGCCACCAAAATATCCTGAGGTAAGGCCCAAGCCAGTACCTATAAAGCCTGAAAGTGCAACAGCTATGAATCCCACCACAAGGGATATCCTTGCCCCAAAAATAATCCTGCTGAGTATGTCCCTTCCCAATTCATCCGTTCCCAGGACATACTTGAGGCTTCCGCCCTCAATCCAGAAGGGAGGTTTTAAGGCCTGAGTAATATCCTGATCGATCGGATCATGGGGGGCAATCAGTTCCGCAAATATTGCTGATACAATGAGCAGAAATAGAATGGCCAAACCCCATAAAGGTGCGCTTTTTATCTTTCTGAATATTTGATGAAATTCCTGCAAAATTTCCCCCGTTAGAAAGCCCCGCTACTTGCCCCGATAGAAGACCAAAGACCTTCTAACGGGGTTTGCCCCGCTCTCTATTGATATTTAATCCTAGGATCTAAATAAGCATAGAGGATATCCACCATTAGATTGATGGTTACAAATAACACGGAGGATATAAAAACAGCAGCCTGAACGACAGGATAGTCTCGACTGTATATTCCCAAGACTGCCATCCTTCCTACTCCTGGCCAACTAAATATTGTCTCCGTAATCACTGCACCGCTTAACATCCTGCCGAATTGAAGGGAGGTCATGGTGACAACAGGAATGGAAGCATTTTTCAGGGCATGTTTTAGAACCACTTTATATTCTGAAAGGCCTTTAATCCTGGCGGTCTTAATATATTCGCTATCGAGAACGTCGAGCATACTCGAACGGGTAAAGCGAGCAATCGCTGCCGTTGAGAAAAGCCCGAGGGTGCAAGCGGGTAAAACGAGGTGTTCGATCCCGCCTCTCCCATGAGAAGGTAGCATTCCTAATTTGACGGCAAAAAGTAGTATCAACATCAACCCGGCCCAAAAGACTGGCATGGACTGTCCCAGCAGAGCAAAGGTCATGCCGAATCTATCATAATAAGATCTTGGTTTTATAGAAGAGAGAATACCCACGGGGACACCGATAAAGATAGAAAGTAACATTGCGGCAATGGTTAATTCCAAAGTCGCTGGCAAGGCTCCCATGATGAGAGAAAAGGCTGGCGTCTGGTGTCTGAATGACTTGCCGAAATCACCTTGAATGGCGTTCTTTAAAAATTCAAAGTATTGGATATAAAGGGGTCTATCAAGCCCCAATTCCCTTCGGAATAATTCTCTTTCTGTTTGGGAGGCTTCTGGGTGCAAAAGGAGATTTGCGGGGTCACCGGTGAGGTGGGTAATAATAAAGACAATAAGGCTAATTCCTAAGATGATAATAATGGAGTGAATTAGCCTTTTAGCAAGATAACGCTGCATTTCCCCTTTTTAAAATTGTATGCGGAAGGACTTTGAGAAAATTATTTTCCTCATTTGGCGTCCTTCCGCATCGATCGTTTACTTAGTTAAGAGAAGGGTGTCACAATCCATTCGTTCGCTTCCTGCGCTCTGTCGAAAGTTTGTCACGGTGTCCCGAACCCCATAATGATCAATCTGTTGATAAAGGAATATCCAGGGGGCTTCTTCTTTAACCAACTTAAGGATATGATTATATAATTTTTTACGTTTTTCAGAATTCATCTCAAACCTTGCTTCCATCAGCATTTTGTCGAGTTCAGGATTGGAGTAATTCGAATAGGTAGTGCCTGTGGATAGCAGAGGGATGAGAGTTCCATCGGCATCATACATCGTATTCCCCCATCCAAGCAGATAGAGAGGTTCTACCTTATGAGCCTTTCTTACCTCTTCATATTTCCCCCATTCGTAGACTTTGATTTTTGCACGGACACCGACTTTGGATAACATGCCAGCGATACCCTCAGAGATCTGTTTATCCATCAAGTACCTCCCGCTGCTGGTGGCAAATTCTATTTCGAATCCACCTGGATAACCAGCCTCTGACAGCAATTTTTTCGCTTTCTCAGGATCATAAGGATATGGGTCAATTGTAGGATCATACCCAAAGGCAAGGGGAATAATTGGTGTTGCTAATTGCTCTCCACTCCCCATAAGGATGTGTTTGATCAAGCTCTCCTTGTCTACGGCATAATTTATCGCTTGACGAACCCGTTTATCCTTCAGGGGCCCTGCCTCTGGAGTGAGGAGATTAAAGCCAATGAATATTACCCTTCCGCTTGGCCCAGAATTGACCTTTATCTTTGGGTCTTTTTGGAGCGTCGAGATCATGTGAGGAGGTACGACCGAGGCGACATCTATTTCACCGGTCTGGAGTGCAGCTATCCTTGCTCCTGCTTCAGGAATGGGTTTAAAAATTAATGTCTTTATCGCAGGAGGTTTCTCTCCCCAATACTTCTCATTGGCCTCGAGCTCGATATGGTCCATCTTCACCCACTTGACGAATTTATATCGTCCAGAGCCTACTGGGTGTTTGGCGAAATATTCATCACCATGCTCTTTGATGTATTTTTCTGGAACGATGAAGGCAGCGAAAGCCACCCTCTGTGGCAGGATGGGGTCCGGTTTCTCTGTGATGACTTTAACCGTGAAGTCATCGACTACGACCACTTCCTTTATTCCAGCGAAAAAAACCCTGAAAGGGTTTTTTGTTTTAGGATCTCTCATCCTGTCATAACTGAATTTGACATCCTTCGCGGTAAGGGGATCGCCATTATGGAATGTGACTCCCTTTTTGATCTTAAATTCCCAGGTGGTGGGATCAGTGGCTTTATACGATGTAGCCAAATTTAAATCCAGCTTGCCCTCTCCCGTCCTCCTGATCAACAAATCGTACATGGTCAGATATAAATTGACATCTATGGCGGATCCCCCTTTATGTGGATCGGGACTGCTGGCATCGGCACCTTGAGCTATTATTATTTTTCCCTTTGCTGCAGCAGGTGCCATTGCAGGGGTCAGAATGGATAGGCCTAATGCCAAAAAAATACAAATGGTCATATTTATTTTCTTCATTTTTCCCTTCTCCTTTCATCAGATCTATTTAGGATGAATTTATGATGCTACTGGGCCTTGCTAAAATTTTAATCTTATCACCTCCCTTTCAGCATTCAATATTTAAATTTACTCCAGATCCCATCTCCCTCCTTCTTTATTCATAATTCATAGGTCGTAATAACCTCGGGCGATATCGAGACGACCCAGTTGCGCCCCTCCCAGCCAGAGTTGAATCACCTTTGAATCCCTCCAATATTTCTCCACATCGTAATTTTTCATGTATCCATATGACCCCATAAGCTCCATGGCTGTATTGGCTACTTTTACAACCACATCGGTTGCATAGACCTTTGCAATGCTTGCTCGCGAAAGCATAGAATTTGAACTTGCCTCTCCATAGATTTGGGGATGAGATAACATATAGGCCACCTGGAGATAATAGGTTTTCGCTGTCTCTATTCCTATTGCCATATCTGCCAACATTGCCGCACATAGGGAGTGCTCTCGGATGGGTTTACCTCCCACAACCCTCTCACCGGTATAATCCAAAACCTTCTCAAAGATCGCCCGAACACTTCCCACCACCATAGCAGCGCTTCCCACACGGCCAGCAGAGATGTTTCTCAAAAGAATTTTTCCATCTTCTCCTGGACCCTTCACTCGGTACTCCCTCGGGACCCTCACGTTATCAAAATAAATATCACAATTTCTATCCGCGTACATCCCTGCCTTATCTTCGAAGGAGCCAAAAGATAAACCTTTTAAGCCTGTTGGGATATAGATGATTGCTATCCCTTCTTCACCCTGGGAGGGATCTGTTTGACAGACCACGCAATAAAGGTCAGCCACCCCGGAGTTACTTGCAAAACGTTTTGTCCCCCTGATCACCCATTCGTCCCCATCGAGTGTGGCTCTTGTCCGAATGGTTTTCCCGTGAAAGGTTGAAATATTTTCTATATCGCATCCAGAGTCAGGCTCTGTGATCGCAAAGCAGCTCAAATGGATTTCATCCCCACAAAATATTGGGGCAAATTCCTCGAGTAGCACCTTGTTTCTTCCGATAATCATCGGGCTCAGACTCCAGCGCGTTGCAGCTTGGGCAACAGCAATTCCAACATCCCCCCGCCCCACTTCCTCAGATATCAGAAAGATCATGATCCCGGATAATGGTTTCATTCCACTATAATTCTCAGGGAAAATTGCCTTGATAAGTCCGAGTCTTGTTAGGCCAAGCAGAATTTTCGAAATGAGTTTGTGTTCTTTGTCGTTTTCAATTTTTCCTCTTATAGGCATTATCTCTCGGTTTACAAAATTTCTTACGGTCTCAATAATGAGCTTATCATCTTCTCCAATAAATACATCCAGACAATCCACGATCCCCTCCCCCTTCTATTCACCACTTATCAATATTTGCTCTCCATGAAGTCGAGATATTTCTGTGCATCAGCCTACCCTCAGGATACGATGCCATAAAGTTTCCCAACATTATAGAAGACTTGAATGGCTCGATCAAGGTGTTCCTGAGTATGGGCAGCGGAGATTTGGACCCGGATCCTTGCCTGGCCCTTAGGAACCACAGGGTAACTGAATCCAATCACATAGATTCCTTCCTTGAGGTAATCCCTTGCCATATCTTGAGCGACTTTGGCCTCACCGACCATAATAGGCACAATAGGATGGAAACCTGGTTTGATTTGAAACCCAGCTTGAACCATCTTTTCCCTGAAATAGGTTGTATTTTCTCTCAGCGTCTTTCTCAAATCGTCCGCTTCTTCTAAGAGTTTAATGGCCTCTAAGGAAGTATAGGCGATCACCGGAGCCAGTGTATTGGAGAAAAGGTAAGGCCTGGATCTTTGCCTCAGAATCTCGATAATCTCTTTCCTGCCGCTTGTAAACCCTCCAGAGGCTCCACCCAGGGCTTTACCCAAAGTGCTGGTGATGATATCCACCCTCCCCTCCATATGAAAGAATTCATGGGTTCCTCTCCCCTTCACTCCCATAAAACCTGTGCAATGGGAATCATCGATCATGACCAAGGCCTGATATCTCTCTGCCAGTTCACAGATTTCTGGGAGTTTGGCTAAATCTCCATCCATGCTGAAGGCTCCATCCGTGGCGATCAGTCGAACCCTTGCCTTCTGAGCCTCTTTAAGGATCTTCTCTAAATCCTCCATATCCGAGTGCTTATACCTTTCCCTCTCAGCCTTACATAATCGGATGCCATCGATGATGCTGGCATGATTCAATTCGTCGCTGATCACCACATCCTTCTCATTCAGTAGTGTCTCAAAAAGTCCGCCGTTGGCATCGAAACAAGAAGAGTAGAGAATGGTATCCTCTGTTCCAAGAAAGTGAGAAATGGTACGTTCAAGTTCTTTGTGGATGTCCTGCGTTCCACAGATGAACCGAACCGAAGATAACCCATAACCATATCGCTCCAGCCCTTCTTTGGCAGCCTGTATAAGCCTGGGATGGTTTGATAATCCCAGATAGTTGTTGGCACAGAAGTTGATCACTTCTCCCTCTCTCACTTTGATGCTCGGACCTTGAGGGGTGAAGATCACTCTTTCCTCTTTATTGAGACCTGACTCTTGGATCGAAGCTAACTCCTTTTGAAGGATCTCTCTCATCTCAGTGTACATGGCTCACCCTTTCTTGCCCTGGAATATAGCGATTCATTAAGACGACCTTCAAACAATTTCCTGATCTCATCAGTTCCATTCCTTTTTCAAACTCATCAAATTTGAAAATGTGCGTGATCACAGGAGTGACATCGAGAACCCTACTCGTTAAGAGGCGACTCACCTGATACCAGGTCTCGTAGAGTTTACGTCCTGTAATGCCGTAAACCTTTACACCCTTAAAGATGATATCGTTCGTGAGGTCAATCTCCACTTCTCTTAAGGGTAACCCTAAAAGAGATACTCTCCCTCCTGGCCTCAATGCTTTAAACCCCTTTTTAATTGCTGAAGGGGCGCCTGACATCTCTAATACCACATCCACCCCAACCCCAAGGGTCAGATCCATCACCCCTTCGACCAAATTAGAAGTAGTCTCGTTGATCAACGCATCCGCCTTCATCTTTTTGGCCAGATTCAATCGGTATTCATTCACATCCACTCCAATGATAAATGAGGCTCCGCAGACTCTAGCCACCCCAATAGCAAAGCAGCCCATGGTTCCACAACCTAATACCAAAACGGTTTTCCCAGCGATCTCATCTGCGAGCACGGAATGGACCGCATTCCCTAATGGTTCTTGGATGGAGGCCAGGATTGGCGAGAGGGAAGGATCATTCTTCCAAACATTCCTCTCCGGCAAGGAGACATACTCTGCAAAGCAACCATTTCGATCAATTCCCAGAATGGAAGTGTTAATGCAAACATGGCTATTTCCCGTTCGGCAAGGTACACACAATCCACAGGAGATATGGCTCTCGGCAGAGACGAAATCTCCGATTCGAACCGACTCCACCTCATCTCCCACCTCTACCACCTCGCCCGAAAACTCATGACCGACCACTGTGGGGAGATGCATTCGGTGGCTCGCCCACTCATCCCAGTTGTAAATGTGAAGGTCTGATCCACAGATGGACATCGCTTTTACCCTCACTAACACATCCTGAGGGCCAATCGTAGGAAACGGGACGTGTTGAATCTCTAAGCCCTCTGAAGGCTTCGCTTTTACAATTGCTTTCATCTCTAAAGACATGACTTGAAACCTCTTACATAAATGTCACCCATTTATTGATCCCATCCAGATAAACAAATGTTTCTGTTGCCTGGATCCCATCCACCTTTGAGATCTCATTGACAAGAAATTCCATCAGTTCTTTTTGGGAATCTAGAAATACCTCAACAAATAAGTCATACCTCCCTGTGCAGTTCATCACTGAGGTGACTCCTTTAAGCTTCGAGACCTGCTTCATCTTCTCTGCATGACCCCGCCTCTCCAAGTTGATCCCCACAAGGGCACAGATGCGATGTTCAAATTTGAAAGGGTTGGTTAAAGCTTTAATTTTTACTAAACCCTTCTCGATCATCTTTTCCGTTCTAAGACGGACGGTCCCATTAGAGACCTTTAATTTCTTGGCGATCTCCTTGTAGGATCGCCTCCCATTCTCCTGAAGTTCTATTACAATTTTTCGATCAAGTTCGTCCAAAATAATCACCCAATTGTGTTTTTATTAAATAATCAGTTTAAATTTAAATGTCAAGAGAAAAAAATGATAAAATATTGCTTTATTTTCAACTTTTTTTAAAAAATGATGAATAAAAAAAATAACTATCTGAAATTATAGAATATTTTATATTACTCAAAAATTATTTATATTTTATTAAATTACCCCACCCTTATAGGCGGGGTATTTCGCCCTAATTTTATAAAGATCCAATACCTTTTTTTAGCATGTGAGGATAAGGGGATAGGAATGATTGACAAGATGGAAACAGTTGATATAAGGTATTTAAAATTTTGTTTTTTGATGAGAATCGGGCGAACTTTCATTATTACCCTCCAGTTATATAATCCCCTGCGGGAAAGGAGGGGACTATGGGGGATTTATAAAGATCAATGATTCATAGGGGTGATCAAAATGGAAAATTCTTTAAAGGAAAAAATTGAAGAGATGAAGGATTGGTTGGTAGAGATCCGGAGAACGATTCATATGCATCCGGAGCTGGGGTTTGATGAAGTGGAGACATCAAAATTGGTAGCTGAATGGCTCGGGAGGTTTGGTTTGGAGGTCACGAAAGGGATAGCGAAGACAGGAGTTACAGGACTTCTTGAAGGGAAAGGGGCGGGGAAGACCGTGGCCATTCGTGCTGATATGGATGCTCTTCCTTTAGAGGAAGCCAATCCAGTCCCTTATGCTTCAAAGATTAAAGGAAAGATGCATGCCTGTGGCCACGATGCCCATGTCGCGATTCTTTTGGGTGTAGCAAAATATTTTTCTACATCAAAAGATCGGTTGAAAGGGAACATCAAATGGATCTTTCAACCCGCTGAGGAAGGGGGCGGAGGTGCTAAGGTGATGGTGGAGGAGGGGGTGTTGGAGAATCCAAAGGTGAATGCGATCTTCGGGGCCCACGTCTTTCCATTGCTTCCTGTTGGAAAGGTTGGGATCTATGAGCGAGAAGGACTTGCTGCCACAGATCGGTTTACCATAAAGATTATTGGCAAAGGTGGCCATGCAGCAAACCCTCACCTTTCAAAAGATCCAATCCTCACCGCAGGTCATCTCATTACACAAATTCATTCGATTGTGAGTCGAAATATCAATCCTTTAGATAGTGGAGTGATAACCATAGGTAAAGTCAATGGAGGGACAGCATTCAATATCATTCCAGATCAGGCTGAATTATTGGGAACCGTACGTTCTTTGAATCCGCATGTTCAAGAAGAACTGAAATCGAGGATCGAACAGGTAGTTCAGGGCACCGCTCGCTCCTTTGGAGTGGATTATCGATTCGACTTCGAGTATGGGTATCCTGTTCTGGTCAATGATCTGGAGATGTCGAAACTCGTCGCCTCTGCCTGTTCCAAAGGGATAGGGAAGAAGAATGTGGAAGTCTTAAGGCCTTCAATGGGAGGGGAGGATTTTGCATACTACCTCGAAAAGGTCCCTGGGTCTTTTTTCAGACTGGGGTGTCGGAATGAGGAGAAGGGGATCGTCCATCCTTACCACAGCAGCCTCTTCGACATCGATGAAGAGGTGTTACCTTTTGGTGTGGAGATGTTTGTAAGGATCATCAACCAATATTTGGGACTGGACATCACCTGAGGATCCTTTTTCACAAAGCGGTTTCAGAGATAAAGGGTATTTAAGGTTCTTGATTAAAATGGGCCCTTCAGGCCCCTGAATGATGCGATTTTAAAAAGATGAGAAAAACACTTTTTCTTTCTCAGATAAGACCCCTTCTCTTTCTGACGGGGATCTTCTTTTTAAACTTCCTCTCCCGGATCGTTCTCTCTCCCCTGATGCCTTCCGTTGAAAAAGATCTGAGGATGGGGCATGGGGAAGCGGGTTCTCTCTTTTTCTTGATCTCTTTAGGATATTGCGTCATGCTCCTGGCCTCAGGTTTCGTCTCTTCCCGTCTCAATCATAGAAAAACGATTATCCTCTCCTCTATAGCTGTAGGTGGAGCTCTCTTTATTGTCGGTTTCAACGACCATCTATGGGGAATCCACGTTGGACTCCTTTTGCTGGGGATGGCTGCAGGGCTCTATCTCCCCTCAGGCATTGCCACCCTCACCGAATTGGTGAGCCCCGAGCATTGGGGAAAGGCGATCTCCATCCACGAATTGGCACCTAATCTGGGTTTCGTCATAGCCCCTCTTCTTACAGAGGCTCTCTTAGGAGTCTGTTCCTGGCGAGAAGTTTTGGTGGTGCTTGGAATAGCTTCTATATTTGCAGGCTTCATCTTCCTTTCTTTTGGAAATGGAGTAGTTTCCCACGGCGAAGCCCCCAATGTCGGTACACTCCGGATCGTTCTGAAAAAACCTTCTTTCTGGATCATAATGGCACTTTTCAGTCTGGGCATCGGCGGCTCTTTTGGAGTTTATTCGATGTTTCCTCTTTACCTGGTATCAGAGAGGGGGATGGACCGAGCTTGGGCCAACACGCTGGTGGGAATTTCCCGGATCTTCCCTGTGGGAATGGCTATTCTATCAGGATGGGTTACGGATCGACTTGGCCCGAAGCAGACGCTGAGGATGGTCTTTCTAACTTTGGGGATCATTACAATCCTGCTCGGTGTGATTTCTGGATCATGGATTATACTCATCATCTTTCTTCAGCCTATGCTGGCATCCTCCTTTTTCCCGCCAGGTTTTGCCGCCCTCTCCCGGATAGGAGGCCAAAGGTTCAAGAATGTAGCCATCTCCCTGACGATGCCTGTGAGCTTTCTTGTAGGAGGTGGAGCCATTCCAGCCGGGATCGGACTCATTGGAGAAGCGAGATCCTTTTCTCTCGGGTTTATCATTTTAGGAGGGTTCTTCCTCAGTGGTGTTGTTCTAGTGCAATATTTGAAATTTAACGAAGATTAACCGTACATGGGTAGAGTAGAGAGCTGGAGATAGAGCCTTTGCCACTACGCCAGCTCTCTACTCTACCCTTTAATTTTCATTCATTCCCATTTATAATTATTTTATAGCTATTTTATAAATAATAAATAATTATTTACTTTTTCTTTATTTTTTTCTTGACAACTTTTAAACGCTCTATTATAAATAGATTGTAATTGTTAAATAGTTAACTTGTAATTATTAAACCTCTGAGGGATGGTATGATACAAAGAAAAGAACCTAACCTTGAAATTCTGCCTTCTTCGATTAATGTACACAACAAGTCCAAGTTCGAGGTCTATGGTGAGGAGATGATCGAGAAGGAAGTCAAACAGAGTGGAAATAGTGGTCGGGTTTATCTTCCTCCGGAATGGGTAGGAAAACATGTCAAAATCATTCGGATTGACTGATAAGGAGATGGGAAGGAAGATCAAAGTCCGGAAGATTGAAGCCGAAGATGTCCCTGAAATCGTTTCTATCCAGGAATCCATATTACAGAAAAAAGTTTCGAAAAAGTGGATTCAAATGGTCGAGGGTCATCTTAAAAAACAAGAAGCTTTAGGTTTTGTTGCTTTAAAGGACGGTCAAGTGGTGGGCTTCATCATCGGAGAGATCAAAGGGGAAGGCTTTGGTCTGGAGCAAAGCGGTTGGATCGAAGTGGTAGGGGTGCATCCACGGCAGATGGGAATTGGAATTGGGCGAATCTTAGCTGAAAAACTTTTTTCATTTTTTATAAAGGAGGGAATCCACGATATCCATACCTCTGTGCGCTGGGATGCCGGTGATATGCTTTCCTTTTTTAAGGCTATTGGTTTTGACCGTTCCCCATTTATTAATCTTAGGAAACATTTGGATTGAAGCCTTCCGCCTAAAGGGGGGAGCTTGGGTGCAACAAACATGAACAACCTGCGTAGCGGAAAAAAACGGTACGTAGAAGCAGTTTTTCTCTTGAGGGGAGTATTAGAATTTTAGTATAAAAGAACACGTGAAAATATTAACAAGGTAATACATAGAGGGGCTAAAAAATGAGGTACGCAGAGACAGGATTTAATTTAGAAATCGATCTATCTCGAGGAAACATTGAGAGGGTAGAAACTGATCCAAGATTAACCGAACTTCATCTTGGGGGTCTAGGTACTAACGCCAAGATATTATGGGATAGGGTTCCCACTGAAACTGAACCCTTTTCTCCTGATAATCTACTCATATTCAGCACTGGTCTTTTAGTTAGCACACCTGCTCCTGGTACTAATCGAACCATTGTTACTACCTATTCTCCTCAGACTTTGTTAATGGGATATTCAATGATGGGGGGATTTTGGGCGCCAGAATTGAAGCATGCCGGTTATGACAAAGTAATCTTTCGCGGCAAGTCCCCAAATCTGATTTATGTGTGGATAAACAATGACAAAGTAGAAATACGTGATGCCAGTCATCTCCGTGGTAAAGGCGCTGTTGAAACCGCAGAACTTATTCGACAGGAGTTGAAGGAGCCGAACGCCCAGGTGGCTGCTATCGGGCTGGCCGGTGAAAACAGGGTCTATATGGCTTCCATCGAGCATGGCAGGTCCAGTGCCAGCCGACTCGGAATAGGCGCCGTTATGGGAGACAAAGGGATAAAGGCGATAGCTGTTCGTGGAAAAAAGGACATCAATCTTGCCCGGCCGGCTGAATTTATGGATCTTTGCAACGAAGTCCTGAAATATATACCAGTCCGGGACAAAAATCCGGTTCCTGGGGTAATGCCCATTTTAGCCGGGCTTGGATCGCCGAAAGAGATGGCAATTCATGACGAGAAGTGGCACACTGAAAATTTCTCCTGGGGCAATGCGCGTCACCGGATAAAAGATTATTGGAACGAAGAAATTGAAAAGAAGTGGACGGAGTCCATGGAAAATGTGCGGACGCGGTTCATAAGTTGCTACAACTGTCCGATGAAATGCGGGGCCATAATCTCCGTACCAGGAATTTCAACCTACATGATGAAATGCTTCTCGAAACTTACTTATACAATGGCGGCCTATTCAGACCTGGATTTTGGTTTTAGAATCGCTCAGCGTGCCACGGAGTATGGCGTGGACGGATTCTCAACCCCGCAAGTTATGGCCTTCGGCCTTGAGCTTTACGAAGCTGGTATTTTGACTGACCAGGACATGGCAGGAATGCCGTCCGATAACGAGGAGAGATTTTACTGGCTGCTTGACAGAATCGTTCGGCGTGAAGGGATTGGAGATGTTTTGGCCAACGGTACTTATTGGGCGGCCAAACAGATTGGTAAGGGCGCAGAAGCATATGCTCATAATAACATCAAGAAACATGAGCAGCTGCCTCTCAAGTTGTCAATGCTGAATCCCGTTTATTTCCTTATGTATTGTACCGGTGAGAAGGCAAACATTACCCAAATTGAAGGAAATTTCCCCCAGGCGCCTTTTCCAACGAGAGAGGAGAGAGAAGAGTTTATAAAGGACTGGATCCAGGTTCCTGATGAAAAGTTCAAGCAATATCTTTTGAACTGGGAACCACGTGGAGAACGCTCAATGCCATATTACCCAACTGTTGAAGCATGTTGTGAAATTGTTGACTGGCAAGAGAAGATGCACTACATTGATGACGCCCTCGGGATGTGCGCCGGTTTGTCGTCATTTCCTCTGAAGCCCCCCTATCATATACACAATTACCCAGCTTTTATCTCATCAGCGACCGGGATCGATATGGATGAAGCCGGACTAACGCAAATAACCAAGAGGAACCGAACTCTACTTAGAGCCGTTAATGTAAGAAGAGGCTTGAGGAGAGCTGATGAGAAGCCGCCAGAGGACCATTGGAAGAAAAGATTTCCCGAGCTTGAAGAAAAGCTCTTAGATGCGTATTACAAATTTAAGGGATGGGATAATCAGGGTATTCCTACGAAAGAGTCTTTACAGGAATTGGATTTGGCTTACGTTGCCGAAGACTTTGAACAGAGAGGGATAATAAAAAATGAGTAAAGTTAAGAAGAAAGTCAAGGTAATTAAGATCGATCTTGATAAATGCAATGGTTGTCGGGCATGTGAAATGATCTGCTCCGCGTTTCACGCTACGCCAAAATATAGCAGCAATAATCCGGCGAGGTCTCGTATTCGGCTGATTCGTGAACCAATAAAAGACGTATATCTTCCTGTATACGCGGGTGAGTATGCTAAAGCCGAATGTATGGGCAGAGACAAATATCTGATTGACGGAAAGGAGTACGACGAGTGTGGCTTCTGCAGGGCTTCCTGCCCATCCAGGGACGTTTTCAAAGAACCCGATTCCGGTCTTCCTCTAAAATGCGATATGTGTGAAGACGATCCGCCACAAGAAAAGCCCTTGTGTGTTCAGTGGTGCATTAATGATGCCCTGACTTACGAAGAAAGGGAAGAGGAAGTAGAAGAAGAAGTGAAGATGGAGGACGTGGAGATAGGATTGGAATCATTGGTAGACAAATATGGACTGGAGAAGGTAATCGATACCGTTGCCCGAATGGCAAAGGAGGACTAAAAGAACTGTGATTACGCACCTGCCTACCGCAGGCAGGGATTTCAAGAAACGATTTCACAGATTTTATCTTTAGTTTCAATGCCCTTTAATCTGTGTAATCGGCTCATAATCGGTGTAATCAGAAGTTTAAAAGAAGAGGATTGAAAAAGAGTATGGAGATTTTACCCTTAGCCCCCTTCAAAGTGGTAATAGATGGCATAAAAGAGGCAGGTGGAGGTGTCGATAAATTCTGCTATCAATGCGGAAAATGCGATATTGTGTGTCCGTGGAATCGTGTAAGAAGATTTTTTGTCCGAAGAATGATCAATCAGGCAAAATTCGGCGTGGTTCCTTTCGAATCCGAAGACATATGGCTATGTGCCACCTGCCGCAATTGTGTTCAGCGGTGCCCCAGAGGCGTAGAAATAATCGACGTTATGAGGGCGATGCGCAGGCTGTTAGTGCCAGACGGTGTGGTTCCTGCTATCATCCCCAATCTTCGGGGTATAATGACAAGCATTGCCAGTGTAGGTAATCCCTGGGGACAAGAACCGAAGGACCGGGCAAATTGGGCTAAAGGCCTGGGGGTAAAGGAGTTCGGCGAGGACACGGAGCTACTCTATTTCCCCTGCTGCTATCCCAGCTATGACCCGAGATTAAAGAAGGTAGCTCAAGCCACGGCCAATATCCTCAATAAGGCAGGGTTAGATTTTGGGATACTAGGTTCCAAGGAGAGTTGCTGTGGTGAGAGTGTACGCAAAGCGGGCAATGAGGAATTATTCAAACGCTTAGCCAGGGAAAACATCAAAACTTTTATCGAAAACGGGGTAAAGAAAATCCTTTTTTCTTCCCCTCATTGCTACCACACCTTCAAGAACGAGTATCCCGAATTCAAGGTAAACTTCGAGGTGGTTCATGTTTCTCAATATTTATTCGAGATTATTAATAAGGGAAAGCTTAAACTTACCAAGGAATACGGGAAGAAAGTTACTTATCATGACCCATGTTACCTGGGTCGACATAATGGTATATATGATGAACCCCGAGAGGTCTTGAAGAAGATACCAGGTTTGGAACTGATTGAGATGGCTGATGTGCGAGGAAATAGCCTCTGTTGCGGAATGGGGGGAGGCAGGATTTGGATGGAAACTGCAAAGGGTGAAAGATTCTCCGACCTCAGACTGGAACAAGCGATCGGGGTTGGGGCTGAGGTGCTGGTAACTTCCTGCCCGTATTGCATCACCCAATTCGAGGATAGCAGGTTAACCCTGAAGGATAGTGAGGTCATACAGATTAAGGACATCACGGAAATTATCCAGGAAGTTATTTAACCCCTCCCTTCCTCCCCTTAACTAAGGGGAGGTTAGGTGGGGTTAATTTTGGGTTTATTTAGGATTTAGAGTTTAAGCACTTTTTTTGTAAATATTAGAGATGAGGACATAGAGAAGTGGAAAAAGAACTAATGGTAAAAGCACAAATTGAACAGCTTTGTAAGAGTTTCGCCGACAGTAATTTTGGAGACGTAATGGTTGTCGGTGGAGGGGTCAGCGGTGTTCAAGCCTCTCTTGATCTTGCCACTGCGGGTTTTAAGGTTTACCTGGTCGACAAGGCACCTGCCATTGGCGGCCATATGGCCCAGCTTGACAAGACCTTTCCCACCAATGACTGCTCCATTTGAATACTCGCGCCCAAACTGGTCGAGGTCGGCCGGCATCCCAATATAGAGGTCCTGACGTATACTGAAGTTGACAGTATAGAGGGGGAAGCAGGAAACTTCAAGGTCACGCTGATTAAAAAGCCCAGATATATAGTAGAGAGCAAATGCACGGGTTGTACTACCTGTGTAGAATACTGCCCGGTCAAATACCCTGATCAATTTAATCAAGAAATATCGAAGAATAAAGCTGTCCATATCTATTTCGCCCAAGCTATTCCCCTTATCACCTATATCGATGAAAGCTGTCTTTATCTTAAAGAGAAGAAATGTGGTATTTGCGAAGCTGTATGTAAGAATGACGCCATAGATTTGAATCAAACGATGGAGAAGGTAGAAGTAAAAGTAGCCGCGATCATTCTGTCTCCTGGCCTTGAACCATTTGATCCTAAGGTGGGGGATGAATATGGCTACAGAAAGATGCAGAACGTGGTAACCAGTATGGACTATGAACGGCTGATGTGCGCCACCGGGCCATACGAAGGTGAGATACTGCGTGCTTCCGATAAGAAGCATCCCCATAAAATAGCCTGGATTCAATGCGTCGGTTCCAGACAGGTTAACCCACCTGGTGGTAACAGCTATTGTTCAGCCGTATGCTGCACGTATACCCAGAAACAGGTCATTTTGACAAAAGATCATAACGCAGAGGCAGAGTGTACGATATTCCATAACGATATTCGTTCCTATGGGAAGGATTTTGAGCGATTCCTCCAAAGAACAGAGAGACTTCCCGGGATTCGGTTTATAAGAAGCTACACATCCATAGTAAAAGAGAACCCGGAAACCAAGAATATAACCATACGGTATTCTACACCCGACGATGGAGTAAAAGAGGAAGAATTCGATATGGTGGTATTATCCGTTGGATTGAACCCTCCTGCTGATGTGAAGGGACTGGCAAATAAGTTCGGCATCGAGCTCAATTCTCACGGATTCTGCAAAACCGATCCTGTTAATCCTATGGAGACCTCTCGCCCTGGAATTTTTATAAGCGGAGCCTTCCAGGGTCCCATGGATATTCCCGAGTCGGTTTTTACCGCCAGCGGAGCTAGCTCCCAATGTGGTGAACTCCTTGACTACAGGCGGGGGAAGCTGACCGAAGAAAGGGTATATCCGCCGGAAAGGGATGTTTCCAAAGAGGAGCCAAGGATAGGAGTCTTTGTGTGTCATTGTGGGGCTAATATCGGAAGGGTAGTAAGTGTTCCTGAAACAGTTGAATATTCCAAAACCTTACCCAATGTTGTCTACGCTCAGGAACAGCTATTTTCATGTGCTGCTAATTGTATCAAAGAAATAACAGACATGACAAAGGAAAAAGGGCTCAATCGAGTGGTTGTCGCTGCCTGCAGCCCCAGGACCCTTGAACCGTTATTCCGGGAGACCCTTCGGGAGGCGGGAATTAATCAATATTACTACGAAATGGCTAATATTAGAGAGCATAACTCCTGGGTCCACTCTAGAGAAAAGGAAGAAGCCACACATAAGGCAAAGGATATCATCCGGATGTCGGTGGCACGAGCTTGCCATTTGGAGCCATTACAGGAATTTAATCTGCCGGTCAATAAGGCGGCATTAGTGGTTGGTGGAGGTATAGCCGGCATGACTTGTGCTCTCTCCATAGCCAACCAGGGACATGAGGTTCATTTGGTGGAAAAGGATACAGACCTGGGGGGAATAGCACGAAAACTACATTATACCCTGGAAGGACTGGATGTTCAGGCGTATTTGCGTGATCTTATAAGAAAGGTAAATCAACACCCCTTAGTACATGTATATACGGATGCGACGATCACGGAGGCTACAGGTTATGTTGGGAATTTCGTAACCAGGGTGAAGTCTGAAAGAGGGGTTACAGAAATAAAACATGGCGCAGCCGTCATCGCTGTAGGTGCTAATGTATATAAACCTACCGAATACCTTTATGGAGAAGATGACAGGGTAATGACCCACCTTGAGTTGGAGGAGCAGATCAACAAAGGAGACGAAAAGGTAATTAACGCAGAAAGTCTCGTGATGATCCAATGCGTAGGTTGCAGAAATGAAGACAGAAATTACTGCAGCCGGATATGTTGTAGCGAGTCTATAAAGAACGCATTGAAACTAAAAGAGATAAACCCCAAGATGGATATCTACATTCTCTTCCGGGATATAAGAACTTATGGGTTTAGTGAGGATTATTACAGGGAAGCGGCAGATAAAGATGTAAAGTTTATCCGCTATGAACCGGAGGATAAACCTCACGTGGAAGTTGGTGAGTCGGAGGAGGGTCGGCCCGTTCTAAAGGTTACCTTGCCAGATTATATTTTAGGGAACAAGCTTGAAATAGATGCCGATATAATTGCTTTGGCTGCTGCCACTATTCCCTCCGCAGGAAGCAAGGAAGTATCCCAATTATTCACGGTACCTTTGGGCCAGGATGGTTTCTTCCAGGAAGCCCATGTCAAATTAAGACCTGTTGAGTTTGCCGCGGATGGGGTTTATCTTTGTGGAATGGCTCACTATCCTAAGCGTATAACGGAAGCGATTAACCAGGCTTATGGAGCTGCAGGCCGGGTCTTAACGCTTCTCTCACATGATACAGTCGTCGCCTCCGGCTCTGTTTGCGAGGTGGATGAGAAGAAGTGTATGGGCTGTGGGGCATGTATCTCTGCCTGTACATATGGTGCCATAGAGTTTCGTGAGACACGACAGGGTAAAAAGGCTGTCATGAATCCTGTTCTCTGTAAAGGAGATGGTCTCTGTAACGCAAAGTGTCCCACAGGGGCTATTCAACTAAAGCACTTTACCGATGAAGAGCTGTTAGCCGAAATTGACGCAGCGGCGGGAGACAGACTATGAACGATGGACAATGAACTATGAACAAAAAAAGAGAATATTACTGTTCATCGTTCATCGTAGTAGCGAAACGGGTATCGTTACCGTGATCGCTGGATGAGGCCTTTATTTTCTAATTGAGGAGATCGTATAAGAATGGGTGCAGGACTCAAATTTAAACCAAGAATCATAGGTTTTGTATGCCATTGGTGAGCATACGGCGCTGCTGACATGGCTGGAGTTTCCAGACTGCAATACACAACGGAAGCGAGGCTGATACGCGTTATGTGTTCCGGTAGAGTCGACCTGGAATTTGTACTCCGGGCTTTCTCAAATGGAATGGACGGGGTATTTATTGGTGGTTGCCGTTTAAATGAATGTAATTATATTACTCATGGAAATTACGATGCACTCAACATGGCACTTCTATGTAAAAAAATAATGGAACATATCGGGCTGAACCCAGATAGGTTAAGGATCGAATTTATGACTTCCGCTGAAGGAATCGTTTTCGCTGAAGTGATGAGTAAGTTTGGCAACAAGGTGAAGGAGTTAGGACCACTGGGCAAAGGTGAAGGAATAGACCAAAATGAATTAAAATCCAAACTTGCAGAAATTAGAAAGTTAGTCCCGTACATTAAGTTGGTTAACCAGGAGAAGCTGGCTTCACGTCTTAAGAACCCAGAAGAATATGACAAACTTTTTACCAAAGACGAAATAGACAAGTTACTGAGCGAAGTCATCTCGTACTATGTCGACCCGGAAAAGTGCCAGGCCTGTATGACTTGCGCCAAGAGATGCCCTGTAGAGGCGATTATCAGTGCCAAGAACCAGGTCCACGTGGTTGATCAAGAGAAATGTATAAAATGTGGTACATGCTTTGAAGTTTGTCCCCCTAAATTTAGCGCGGTGACGAAGATTTCTGGCGGGCCTGTTCCACCTCCTCTTCCCGAAGAAAAAAGAACGATCGTTAGAAAGAAGAAAGAAAAAGGAGAAATGGATCAGGAGTGAGGGGTTATTATGCATTGGTCATATCATTGGAAAAATATCAATCCAGGAGGATTAAAATTACGAAGATAAATCCGGATTTGATTTCTCCTTGTGGTCTTTATTGCGGAGTCTGTGCCATTTATATCGCGCACCGTGATCATAATCAAAAATTCAAGGAGCGGTTAGTGAATCTCTATAAGGGAGGAGTTCCCGGTAAAGGTAACCTTCGTAATAATAGCGAAAACCTCTCGATAGAAGATATTAAATGCCGTGGCTGTTTATCTGATGAACAGTTTATGTATTGCCGACAGTGTGAGATCAGGGCCTGCACAAGAGATAAAGGTTACACCGGATGTCATCAATGCGATGAATTTCCTTGCCAGTATATTGAAGATTTTCCTATGACTGTTGGCAAAAAGGTTATTTTGCGGGCTATTCCGTATTGGCGAGAGGTTGGTACTGAAAAATGGATTCAAGATGAAGAAGACCGCTATATTTGTCCTGAATGCGGCAATAAAGTTTTCCGGGGCGTTGTACAATGTAATCAGTGTAGAGCGAAATTGGATCTGGACTAATTTTTTATTGGCAAGACAAAAGCTATTGTTTCTATAACTGCATCAGGGATGAAAAGAAACTGATTAACATGACCTTATATCTCAACCGATAGGTTAGGTGTTTTGTTTTTTAGTGGAAGGAGATAATGCATGACTTATGAACAAATTAAGGCGGCATTGGGTCCCTGCGGACTAAGCTGTGAAAAATGCTTTGCCCATGTGGACGGAGATATCCGCCAATACAGTCTGAAACTCAAAGAAAAACTCGGGAATTTCGAGACCTATGCCAAACGATATGAAACCCTGCTGGGGGAACCGGTTTTTAGAAAATATCCTGATTTCAAGGAAGTGCTGGACTACTTTGCTTCGGAAAACTGCAAGGGATGCCGTAACGAGCAGTGTAAGATGTTTAAAGACTGTGGGGTGCGCCCCTGTCACCAGAAAAAACAGGTTGATTTCTGCTACCAGTGTGACGAGTTCCCGTGCAACAGAACCAACTTCGATGAAAACCTGTATAAAGCTTGGGTGCGGATCAACGAGATAATAAAAAAAGAAGGTTTAGAGAAATATTATGAAGGAACTTTAACCCGCCCCAGATATATTTGAAAAAACTACAAAGTAAGAGGCCGCTGTTTTTTATGACACACTTATACTATGCACTATGCTCCATGCCTGCCTGCGGTAGGCAGGCGCTATGCTATTTTCTAATTACGGATAGGAGGTAATCGTGTCGCCGGTTAGCGCAACCTATTGGGGCATACCGGGCTATGTCATTTTCTGGGTCTTGTTCACCGTCGCCTTCGGCTTATTTGCGCAGAGGTTTTATTTCCTCTTTCGCCTCATGCGTCTGGGGAAGCAGGAGAACCGGTTCGACAGAATAGGGCAGAGAATCAAGACGATGCTGGTCGAGCTTGTCCCTCAGTGGTGCACCCTGAAAACCGTCACTCGAAAGGACTGGGCCGGGATAGGACACGCTCTGTTATTCTGGTGCTTCAGCCTGTTCTTCATAAGTTACATTATCTTTATTGGCTTGGCCGGAGGCTTTGGACTTTCCCCGTTGATTGAGCGTACCTCTTTTGAGACAGTCTATTTTTCCATCCTTGATATTGCCGCGGTGCTGGTAACCGTGACTCTAATCTTGGCCGCTTTAAGGCGCTATGTCATAAGAGTGCCGAGACTGGAGCCTTCTGCTGAAGCGGGTATCATTTTGATGATGGTTTTTTCCCTTATGGTGCTCCATGTTTTCGGTGTAGGCTTTGACCATGCTAGCCGTGGAGTTCACGACTCCTGGCCCCCCCTGGGGGCAACTCTGGCAGGTTTCCTTAGCGGAATTCCACAAGGCACACTGGAGGCAGCCTCAAGGGGAGTGTGGTGGCTGCATTACCTGGTGATCCTCAGCTTCATGGTCTATGTTCCCCGCTCCAAACACCTGCACATTCTTGCCTCCCTCGTCAATGCCTTCTTCAAACCACTGGGACCTAAAGTGGTTCTTGAGCCCATCCCTCTTGAAGCTCTTGAAGCTCCCGAAGGGTCGGCGACCTTTGGCGCATCGAAGATTCAGGACTTTACCTGGAAGGACTTGCTTGACCTTTATGCCTGTGCCGTGTGCGGTCGGTGCCATGTCAATTGTCCTGCCCAGCTTACTGGCAAGACCCTTTCGCCCAGAGAGGTCATTCATAACTTGAAAGAGCATCTGCTGGAGGCGGGCCCTGGATTGCTTGCCAATAAGGCGGAGGCATCTTCGGAAAGCCCTGCCGAGACTCCGGCCAAGACCCCGACAAAATCTATGATCGGTGGTGTGGTCACTGAAGAGGAGATCTGGGCCTGCACCACCTGTGGTGCCTGCCAGGAGGTATGCCCGGTCAATATAGAACACATACGTAAGATAATCGACCTCAGGCGAAATCTGGTGCTGGCGCAAAGTAAGATGCCGGAAAGCGCCCAGCTGATGCTCAGAAATATGCAGCAGAGAGGACACCCATGGGCTGGAATCCAGTCGATGAGGTTGAGGGGCGACTGGACAAGCGGTCTGGAACTCAGCCTATTGGCTGAAGGGGATAACATTAATACCCTATTCTGGGTGGGGTGCACTGGGGCTCTTGTTGAGCGTAATGTGAAGGCTACTCTTTCCATGACGAGGGTGCTGAAAGCGTCTGGAGTCGATTTCGGGGTATTAGGTGATGCCGAGACCTGCTGTGGTGACCCGGCACGAAGAGCAGGGTATGAGTTCCAGTTCCAGATGATGGCGGAGCAAAATATTGAAATTTTCAAAAGCTACAATATTAAAGAGATTGTTACCTCCTGTCCCCACTGCTATAATACCATTAAGCATGAGTACCCTCGGTACGGCGGCGATTTCAAGGTGGTTCACTATACCGAGCTCATTGCTGATTTGATCAAGCAGGGCAAATTGAAACTGACCAACGAACTGAATTCCACACTCACCTATCATGACCCCTGTTATTTGGGCCGTTATAACAGCGTCTATATGGAGCCACGTCGGATACTGCAGGCTATCCCCAAGACAAAGCTTGAGGAAATGGAACGCTCGCGAGATATGGGGTTTTGCTGCGGCGGCGGTGGTGGACTCATGTGGATAGAAGAACAGCCCGGTACAACCAAGATTAATCAAATGCGTCTTGAAGATTTTCTCAAGACCGGAGCTCAGACGGTAGTGACCGCCTGCCCCTATTGTCTACAGATGTTCGAGGA
>JBFMAE010000196.1:0-14713 GCA_040756085.1 Thermodesulfobacteriota bacterium
TATCGACATGGAACATGCTAAGGCCTTCGATGACATCTATTCGAGGTTCATTAAATCGAAAGTCGATTATCAGGATCTTGTCTACGAAAAGAAGAAATTGATCATGCTCACCTCCATGCCCAGTGAAATCAATACGCTGGGAAACTATCTGAATCTGATTTCGGAAAAGAACAGGCACACCCGGGATTTCACACTCAAGAATATCACCACAGCGATCGTGGAGGTGATCGCCAACTTCCCAGTGTATCGAACCTATATCACTCGTTCCGGGGTTAAAGAAAGAGACCAGCGATACATTGAACAGGCGATCTCAAGGGCGAAAAGGGAAAATCCAGCCTTAAGTGCTACTGTCTTTGATTTCTTGGAAGATGTTCTGCTCCTACGGTATCCTGAAGATTTTAAAGAGATGGATAAGATGGAGTGGCTTGATTTTGTAATGAGATTCCAACAGATGACCGGGCCTGTGATGGCAAAGGGACTCGAGGACACGGCCTTTTATGTATATAACCGTTTTGTTTCACTCAATGAAGTGGGTGGGAATCCTGAAAGATTCGGCACTCCCCTCGATACCTTCCATGGCCAAAATATAGAAAGAACAAAATGTTGGCCTCAGGCCATGATCGCCACATCGACCCATGATACGAAACGAAGCGAGGATGTCAAGGCAAGGCTGAATGTCCTCTCTGAGGAGCCTGAGGAATGGAGACAGTGCCTTCTCCGCTGGAGCCGGATCAATAAGAGAAAGAAATCGTTAGTGGATGGGCAATGGGTTCCTGACCGGAATGAAGAATATTTCCTCTATCAGACACTCATCGGTATCTGGCCCATTCATCCCATGAGTGAGACGGAGGATGAGGTTTTTAAAAAAAGGATAAAAGACTATATGTTAAAGGCGATCCGGGAAGCCAAGGTCAATACCAGTTGGATCAGTCCCCATATTCCCTATGAAGAAGGTTTATTGAAATTTATTGATACCCTCCTATCTTCCTCACCATCCAATCCATTCTTAAAAGATTTTGAGGCCCTCCAGAAGAGGGTTGCCTATTTCGGGATGTTCAACTCTCTTTCACAGACCCTTCTCAAAATGACAGCACCGGGCATCCCTGATTTCTACCAGGGGACAGAGATATGGGATTTCAGCCTTGTGGATCCAGATAATCGAAGGCCGATGGATTATGGGATCCGAAAAAACATGCTCAGTGAATTAAAGAAAGAAATGATAGGGTTTGGATCCGATCTGACGGCCTTCTCCAGAAGACTGCTTGAGGAATGGTTAGATGGTTCTATCAAACTTTATATCATATTTAGATCCCTTCACTATCGAAAAGAAAATCGTCAACTATTTATGGAGGGGTCTTATATCCCATTAGTAAGTGATGGGAGTTTGGAAGTGCATATTTGCGCATTTGCGAGGCAAAGAGAAGAAAAAGTGGTTTTGGTGGTTGTCCCCAGGTTTTTGACTCGTCTCATTAATAGGATCGGTGAAATGCCACTTGGCAAACAAGTATGGGGAGATTCGAGGATCATCCTTCCAGAAGGATTAGACGGGGACAAATTTCAAAATATTTTTACCGGGGAGGTCCTCCAGCGGGTTGAACAAGATGGGGAAAACGTATTAGCCCTGAGTGAAATATTTGCTCATTTTCCAGTGGCGATGCTGGAGAAGTTGTAAGGAGGATGTGATGAAGATTCTTTATAGTTGGGTCATTCCGTTATTCGCCTATTTAATTTGGGCTGCGTTCATCCTCATCACCATTCCAGTTCTCATGAGATATTTGAAAAGGAAGGCCGAACAGACCCAGCACATCTTTGACGAGATCCTCGTTTCTGCTTTGGGAATCCCTTTGATCCTGTTCTTCCTTGGGATTGGATTAAATTTTTTCATTGAGGCGGTTCCCATTCCTACCAAGTGGATGAAATATTCCAATGCCCTTCTCGTCATCCTCTTCGTCCTGGCAGGGTATTTCTTTTTAGACCGGTTGATGATGGAGATCCTCCGACGTTACAGCAAGAAGGTGGACTTCATCGCCTCCTCCGCAGGGGTGATGAAAACCCTTTACCGAATCATTGTTTTGGGATTCGTCTTTCTCATCATCCTCGACCGTCTCAAAATCACCATCACCCCCTTTCTTGCCTCTTTGGGGATTGGAGGATTGGTGGTTGCCCTGGCCCTTCAAGACACCCTTGCCAACTTTTTTTCCGGGATCTATATCTTTTTTGACAAGCCCATTCGGATCGGGGATTATATTATGCTGGAATCGGGGCAGGAAGGCTATGTCACTCAAATCGGATGGCGGAACACACGGATTCGAATGCTCCCCAACAACATCATCATCGTCCCCAATGCCAAGCTGGTGAGCAGCCAGATCACCAATTTCTATCTTCCCGAAACGGAAATGGCGGTCCTTGTCCAGGTGGGGGTCAGTTATCAGAGTGACCTCGAGAAGGTGGAAAGGGTGACGATTGAAGTAGCCAAAGAAGTCCTTCAGGAGGTGGAGGGAGGGGTGAAGGTGTTTGACCCTTTTATCCGCTACCATACCTTCAGTGATTTCAGCATCAACTTCACGGTCATCCTTCGAGCGAAGGAATATGTCAGTAAATATTTAATCACCCATGAGTTCATCAAACGGCTTCATCGTCGTTATCAGTTGGAAGACATCGAAATTCCCTTCCCCATTCGAACGGTTTATGTCAAAAATGGAATGGCCTCTTCCTTACCTCCCAAAGAAAGAGAGATGGAGTGAGAAGAAGATGGATACTAAAACATTAGTCGCGGTGCTTTACAACGATATCCCGCCAACTTCACCCGCAACGGATACTGATTTTCAGACGCCACCATTGCATTTCAAGCCGGCCTTTGATCTCGAGGTCAGTGATACCGAAGAAGAGATCGCTGAGATTGTAGAGGCCCTCCGGAAGGAAGGATTGGATGTTTTCAGTTTCAACCTTCGAGACCGTTTTGAGGACCTCATCAAGGTCTTGACAGAAAGAAGGCCGGATGTCGTTTTCAATTTAGTGGAGTCCCATCTTGACTCTCCTCTGTCGGAGATGACGGTCACGAGTGTCTATGAGATGCTGGGTATCCCTTATACAGGATCCCCACCTCTAACCTTGGCACTCTGTCAACGGAAAGGGTTAGCCAAACAGATCCTTCTGGCCAATGGCATACCCACGCCTCCCTTCAAATTGATTACGGAAGGGAAGACGTTCATCCGTCATGGGCTTCGTTACCCCATCATCGTGAAACCAGGCCGGGAGGATGGGAGCCACGGTGTCGAGAATGAGTCGGTGGTATTTAATCTCAGAGAATTGAAGCAACAGGTCGAAAGGATTTTAGATGAATTCCATCAACCGGTGATCATGGAGAGGTTTATTGACGGACGTGAATTGAATGTCTCGATTTTAGGATGGGAGGAATTGGTGGTGTTGCCGATCTCCGAGATCGATTTTTCCAGCATGCCCGATTCGCTGATTAATATATTAACTTATCAGGCAAAGTGGGAACCGAGGCACGTGGCCTATCATCGAACGATCCCTATTTGTCCCGCACGCCTTTCAAAAAAAATGGAGAAGAGAATTAAAGGCCTAGCCCTCAAGGCATATAAGATTATGGGTTGTCGTGACTATGCGCGGGTGGATCTCAGGCTGGATAGAAAAAACAATCCCTTTGTTTTGGAAGTGAATCCCAACCCCCATCTCTCGGAAGGAATGGGATTAATGCGTTCTGCCGAAACCTGTGGGTTTTCCTTTGCTCAGACGCTCAGGAAGATTGTGGAATTTGCATTGAGGCGTTCTAAAAAAGTGAAGTCTTCCTAAACAACTCCTACCGCAGAAGAAGGAAAGGAGAAAGAGAATGACCATCCAATCTGAGGGGAGAAAGAGAATCGTTATAGAGAATGTGAAGCCGGAGGTGGACGGTGGCCGTTTTCCCATTAAGAGGGTCGTCGGGGAAAAGGTGGTAGTGATAGCAGATATTTTATCCGATGGGCACGATACGGTTTCAGCGAGGGTTCTCTATAGAAAACAAGGGGATCATAAACGGAGAGAGGCCCCGATGAGATTAATGGAAAACGACAGGTGGAAAGGTGAATTTGCCGTCGGGGAGATTGGAATTTATCATTACACGGTTGAGGGATGGATTGACCATTTCAAAACCTGGCGAAGAGACCTCCAAAAGAAATGGGATGCGGGTCAGGATTTAAAGGTCGATCTCCTGATCGGAGCCGGTTATGTCGAAGAAGCCTCTGAGAAAGCTTCAAGAGAGGACAGGAAAAGACTGATCCATTTTGCCGAAGTGTTAAAAGGGGGAGTGGACATAGAAGAAATCCTTTCCATTGCCCTGAGCGACGAATTGATGGATTTAACGGATCGATACCCGGATAAACAGTTTGCCGTCTCCTATGGAAAGGAGTTGGCCGTAGTGGTCGACAGAGGGAAGGCCCTCTTCAGTGCATGGTATGAACTCTTTCCAAGGTCGTGTTCTTCCGAACCTGGTCGTCACGGGACATTCCAGGATTGCGAGAGACTCCTTCCAGAAATATCAAGAATGGGCTTTGATATTCTCTATTTCCCCCCCATACATCCGATCGGGAAGACGAATCGAAAGGGGAAAAATAATGTCCTTGAAGTGAAATCCGAGGACGTCGGAAGTCCATGGGCGATTGGGTCCAGGGAGGGAGGGCATAAGGCCATCCATTCCCGGCTCGGAACCTTCGAAGACTTTGAGAGACTGGTTAAGAAGGCGAAAGATGCTGGAATAGAAATTGCGATGGACCTTGCCTTTCAGTGTTCCCCGGACCATCCTTATGTCAAAGAGCATCTGGAGTGGTTCCGTTGGCGGCCTGATGGGTCCGTCCAGTTTGCTGAGAATCCTCCCAAAAAGTACCAGGACATCATCCTCCTCAATTTCGAAACGGAGAAGTGGCAGGAGCTCTGGGAGGAGTTGAAAACGGTCGTTCTTTTCTGGATTGAAAAGGGAATCCGCATCTTCAGAGTGGATAACCCTCACACCAAACCCTTTTCTTTCTGGGAATGGTTGATCAAGGAGATCAAAAAACAATATCCTGATGTCATTTTCCTCTCAGAAGCCTTCACCAGACCGAAGGTGATGTACCATCTTGCCAAACTTGGTTTCACCCAATCCTATACTTATTTTACTTGGAGAAACACCAAGAGGGAATTTATCGAATATTTAACCGAACTCACACAGACCGAGGCGAGAGAATATTTCCGGCCGAACTTCTGGCCGAACACCCCGGACATTCTTCCAGAGCATCTACAGTATGGGGGGAGACCCGCTTTTATCATCCGATTGGTTCTGGCTGCCACCCTCTCTTCAAACTATGGGATTTATGGACCCTCCTTTGAACTTTGCATTAACGAGGCGCTCATCGGAAAAGAGGAATATCTGGATTCTGAAAAGTATGAAATCAAATACTGGAATCGGGAGAGACCTGAAACCCTTCGAGATCTTATTGCCAGGGTCAATCGGATTCGGAAAGAAAACCCGGCTCTCCAGACCACCTGGAATCTGAGGTTTTATGAAGTGGACAATGAGACGCTTCTGTTTTATGGAAAGGCCACCGATGATCTTTCCAACATCCTTTTCATGGTAGTCAATCTCGATCCCTTTCATACCCAGTCCGGATGGGTGAATGTTCCGATTAGAGAGTTAGGGATCGACCCGAGCCAACCCTATTTGGTTCACGACCTCCTCAGTGATGATAAATATATCTGGCAGGGGGAGAGAAATTATGTAGAGCTCAATCCCCAGGTTCTGCCTGCTAACATTTTTAGGGTGAGAAAGAGATTAAAAAGAGAAACGGATTTTGACTACTTTATGTAAGGAGCCTCACTGATGTCGAAGAAGGAAATGGTTATTCTTAAAGATGATCCCCTCTGGTATAAAGATGCGATCATCTACGAATTGCATGTCAAGGCCTTCTATGACAGCAACGGTGACGGCATCGGCGACTTCCGGGGCCTTACCGAAAAACTCGATTACATTGAGGATTTAGGCATCACGGCCATCTGGTTTCTACCCTTCTACCCCTCTCCTTTAAGGGATGATGGATACGATATTTCGGATTATTTAAACATTCATCCGGATTACGGGACCTTAAAGGATTTCAAGGAATTTTTAAAAGAAGCCCACCGACGTGGCATTCGCGTCATCACTGAGCTGATCGTCAACCATACCTCTGACCAGCACCCGTGGTTTAAACAGTCCAGACAGGCAAAGCCTGGCTCCCTCTGGAGAAATTTTTATGTCTGGAGCGATACACCGAACAAATATAAGGACGCAAGGATCATTTTCAAGGACTTTGAGACCTCCAATTGGGCATGGGACCCTGTGACTAAGGCCTATTACTGGCACCGATTCTACTCCCATCAACCCGATTTGAACTACGACCATCCTCAAGTCAGAAGGGCTATCTTTCGCGTTCTTGATTTCTGGTTCGAAATGGGAGTCGATGGCCTCCGATTGGATGCGGTGCCTTATCTGTTTGAGCGGGACGGCACCAATTGCGAGAACCTCCCTGAAACTTATGCCTTTTTAAAAGAGTTGAAGACTCATGTCAAAAGTAAGTTCAGGAATCGAATGCTCCTGGCGGAAGCGAATCAATGGCCTGAAGATGCCGGTGCTTATTTCGGCAACGGTGATATGTGTGATATGGCCTTTCATTTTCCTTTAATGCCGAGAATATTTATCGGGCTTCAAATGGAAGACCGTTTTCCGATTATCGATATCCTCGAACAGACCCCGGGCATCCCGGACTCCTGCCAGTGGGCATTATTTTTGCGAAACCATGATGAGTTAACCCTCGAGATGGTGACGGATGAGGAGAGAGACTATATGTACCGGGTGTACGCCAGAGACCCCCGTGCCCGGATCAACCTTGGGATTCGGCGACGACTGGCCCCGCTCATGGATAACAACCGGAGAAGAATTGAACTCATGAATATGCTTCTCTTCTCTTTCCCTGGCACACCGGTCATCTACTACGGCGATGAGATCGGCATGGGTGATAATTACTATCTCGGAGACCGTAATGGTGTCCGGACACCCATGCAGTGGAGCCCTGACCGAAATGCCGGATTTTCGAAGGCCAACCCCCAGAAACTCTATATGCCGATCATCATCGACCCGGAATATCACTACGAGTCTCTGAATGTAGAAAATCAGCAGAGAAACCCTTCATCCCTTCTCTGGTGGATGAAACGGGTCATTGCCATGAGAAAGAGGTTCAAGTCCTTTGGCCGGGGTTCTTTAGAATTCCTTTTACCGGAGAATGCGAAAATCCTTGCTTTCATTCGAGAATATGAAGAAGAATCTATCCTGGTGTTGGCCAACCTGTCGAGATATTTTCAGATCGCTGAGCTTGACCTTTCAAAATACGCAGGGTGTATTCCAGAAGAAGTGGCCAGCCAGAACAGATTTCCCGTGATCAAGGAATCCCCTTATGTCCTCACCTTAGGACCTCACAATTACGTCTGGCTATTATTGAAAAAAGAAGAAGAGGTGATCAGCATAGGAGGAGAAAAGGCCCTTCCAGAACTTCGTGTGAGGACAAGCTGGGAAACGATTCTTGAAGGAGAGGCCCGGAGAAGGCTCGAGGACGAAATTCTCCCGAGATACTTGAAGAGCTGCCGCTGGTTTGGAGGAAAGGCAAAAAGGATTCGGAGAATTAATATCGTAGAAAGCATCCCGTTGATGAAAAATTCTGATGCTTCCTATGCCCTCATTCTCGCAGTCAGGTATACGGAAGGCACCCAGGATCTCTATCTTTTACCTGTCTCCTTCGCATTGACCCGAAAGACGGAAGGACCTCTGGAAGATCTTGTTGTGGAAGGTATACGGGTCAGGCTTGACTATGACTGGTTGACCATCAAGGCAAAGTTGATCATGGAGGAGTTTCCCCAGAGTGTCATTGCACGCCTTTATGCAGGGGATGATGAGGGGATTCTTTATGATGCCGCCTATGACAGCAAGTTACGCGAAAGCCTTCTCACCCTGATTGCGCGGAGAAGAAAGACGAAAGGCAAAAGGGGTGAGCTTTTTGGATTTCAGGGGAGGGTGTTCCGGCGATTAATCGGCAACCATGAGAAAGAGCTTTCATTAGGCTCCCAGGTCCTTAAAGCAGAACAGAGCAACACCTCCATCCTCTATGAAGACAAATATTACCTGAAGCTTTTTCGGAATCTGAAAGAGGGGATCAATCCTGACCGGGAGATTATACAATTTCTGACCGAAAAGGCAGGCTTTCAATATATTCCTCCCTTTGCGGGGACGATTGAGTACCGGCGGCCAGGCTCGGAACCTATCATCATTGGCCTGCTTCAAGGTTTTGTCCAGTGCCAGGGTGATTCCTGGACCTATTCCCTCGATGCCCTTGGCAGATATTTTGAGCAAGTTTTATCCAGGAGGAGGGAGATTCAGGAAATCCCAAAGAGACCCGTTTCCCTTTTCGATATTAATATCACTTCCATCCCCCCCCTGCTTAGGGAGATGATCGAAGGACATTATCTGGAAATGACGAGCCTTCTCGGAAGGCGGACCGGAGAGATGCACCTTGCCCTTTCCTCATCGCCCGAGGAGCAGGACTTTGCTCCCGAACCTTTCTCCATGCTCTATCAGCGGTCTGTTTATCAATCGATGCGAGCCCTTTTGAGAAGGGTTTTGCAAGACTTAAAGAATCATGTCAGACAACTCCCCGAATCTTTACAGGAGGATGCTTCTTCGATCCTCGGATCGGAGCAGAAGATACTGAATCGACTCCAGGAGATCGTGGCCAGAAAGTTCTCCACCATGAAGATAAGAATCCATGGAGATTACCATTTGGGACAGGTCCTCTTTACGGGAAAAGATTTTGTCATTATCGACTTTGAGGGAGAACCCGCGAGGTCTTTGAGTGAGAGAAGGATCAAGAGATCTCCCCTAAGGGATATCGCTGGGATGATCAGGTCTTTTCATTATGCTGCCTATTTCGGTCTTCTTAAAGAAGCCTCCATCCGGTCGGAAGATATTCCGGTACTGGAACCATGGGCTGATCTCTGGTATCGATATGTCTCCGGGATTTTTCTCAAATCCTATCTCGATACGACCGGTAAAGCACCTTTTATTCCAGCAGAAAGGGAGGAGTTAAAAACCATGTTGAGAGCTTTTCTCCTGGAGAAGGCCGTGTACGAACTCGGATACGAACTCAATAACCGCCCTGAATGGGTAATCATCCCATTAAAAGGAATAAAAAATCTGATAGGAGGTGAGTAATGGCTGGTAACCTATCAAAGAGAGAGGGCGTGATCTATAGTGTAACGCTCTTAACGGACCATGATATCTACCTTTTTAAAGAGGGGAGTCATTTCAATCTTTTTGATAAACTTGGCTCTCACCCCCTTACTGTCGATGGCACTGAAGGGACCTATTTCGCCGTTTGGGCCCCGAATGCCGAGAAGATCTCGGTGATAGGAGACTTTAACCAGTGGCGCAATGAATCTCACCCCCTGAAAGTAAGAGAAGATGGATCGGGGATATGGGAAGGATTTATTCCCGGCATTTCAACTGGAGCCGCATACAAATACCATATCGTTTCCAGGTACAACGGTTACAAAGTAGATAAGGGTGATCCTTATGCCTTTAGATGGGAGTCTCCTCCCAAAACGGCTTCGATGGTGTGGGACTTAAACTATGAATGGGGGGATGAGGAATGGATGAAATATCGGCATTTTTACAATGCCCTTGAGGCTCCCTTTGCAATCTATGAAGTCCATTTAGGCTCGTGGAGAAAAGTTCCTGAAGAAGGAAACCGTTTCCTGAATTACCGGGAGATGGCTCCTTACCTTGCAGGTTATGTGAAGGAGATGGGATTTACGCATGTTGAATTTTTACCGGTAATGGAGCATCCCTTCTATGGTTCCTGGGGATATCAGATGATCGGATACTTCGCCCCCACCAGCCGGTATGGCACTCCCCAGGATTTCATGTATCTCATCGATCATCTTCACCAGAGCGGGATAGGCGTGATCCTGGACTGGGTGCCTTCCCACTTTCCGGATGATGAACACGGTTTGGTCTACTTTGATGGCACCTACCTCTATGAGCATGCCGATCCCAAAAAAGGATACCATCCTGACTGGAAGAGTTATATTTTCAACCATGGCAGAAATGAGGTGAAGGCCTTTCTCACCAGCAGTGCCCTTTTCTGGCTCAAACGATATCACATCGATGGTCTCAGGGTCGATGCCGTAGCCTCCATGCTCTACCTCGATTACGGAAGAAGGGATGGCGAGTGGATTCCGAACGAGCATGGGGGAAAGGAAAATATCGATGCCATCCATTTCATTAAACGATTTAATGAAATGATGTATCGGGACCATCCAGAGGTTCAGACCATTGCCGAAGAATCGACCGCCTGGCCCATGGTTTCGAGACCTGCCTATGTAGGCGGCCTCGGATTTGGCATGAAGTGGAACATGGGATGGATGCACGACACGCTCGATTATTTCTCAAAAGACCCCATCTACAGGAAATATCATCACAACCAGTTGACCTTCAGCATCTGGTATGCCTTCTATGAAAATTTTATCCTTTCCCTTTCCCACGATGAGGTGGTTTATGGGAAGGGATCGCTCATCAGAAAAATGCCTGGAGATGACTGGCAGAAGTTTGCAAACCTCAGACTCCTATTCGGATATATGTATGGTCACCCGGGGAAGAAGTTGATGTTTATGGGAGGGGAGTTTGGACAGTGGGATGAGTGGTACCACGAGACGAGTTTAGACTGGCATCTTCTCCAGTATCCTCCCCATCAAGGAGTCCAGAAATGGGTCAGAGATTTAAATCATCTTTACCGGGTTGAGCCAGCCCTGTATGAAATTGATTTTGGGATGGAAGGTTTTGAATGGATCGATTTTCACGACTGGGAGGGAAGTATCATCAGTTTTCTCAGGAAGGGTAAAAGTACGAACGCTCTCTTTTTAGTGGCCTGCAACTTTACCCCTGTTCCGAGGCACAATTACCGAATAGGGGTTCCCCGAGGTGGCTTCTGGAGAGAAGTTCTGAACAGCGATGCAAAGACTTACTGGGGGAGCGGTCACGGAAACTTCGGAGGCCTGGAAGCCACTCCTATTCCGGCCCATGGAAAGTATCATTCCCTTTCCCTGACCATACCTCCCCTCAGTGTTCTATTCTTCAAGAGTGAAGGGGGATAGAGATCATAGAGTTTCCATTCGCTATGTGCTAAGCGCTATATCCTTTGTCTTTGGGAGGTCATCTCATAATGGAGCGATACATCTGTATTCACGGCCACTTTTATCAACCACCGAGGGAGAACCCCTGGCTGGAGGGAGTTGAACTTCAGGATTCGGCCTATCCCTACCACGACTGGAATGAAAGGATCAATGCGGAATGTTATGCACGCAATACCGCCTCTCGCATCCTCGATCCGGAAAAGAGGGTGATTGACCTCATTAACAATTACTCAAAGATCAGTTTTAATTTCGGTCCCACCCTTCTCTCCTGGATGGAGAGATATAAACCGAAAGTCTATCAAGCGATTCTGGAAGCAGATCAATTGAGTATGGAAAGGTTTTCCGGACATGGTTCAGCCATAGCTCAGGCCTACAATCACCTGATCATGCCCCTTGCCAACAGGAGAGATAAATATACGCAGATCCTCTGGGGGAAAAAAGATTTTGAGAAGAGATTTGGGAGATCGCCTGAGGGGATGTGGCTTCCGGAGACCGCCGTGGACATAGAAACCCTTGAGATTCTGTCAGAGCTTGGAATCAAGTTTACCCTCCTTGCTCCCCGACAGGCGAAAAGGGTGAGGCGGATAAAAAGGGGTTCCAAATGGCATGATGTGAGTGAGGGAAGGATCGATCCCACGATGGCCTACCTCTGCGTCCTATCCTCTGACAAGACAATTAACCTCTTCTTCTACGATGGACCCATCTCTCAGGATGTCGCTTTTGGCGGACTGTTGAATAGCGGAGAGGCATTTGCTCAAAGGATGGTTTCTGTCTTTAATGACCAAAGGGATTGGCCTCAGATGGTGCACATCGCAACAGATGGTGAAAGTTATGGTCACCATCATCGTTATGGTGAAATGGCGCTCGCCTTCTGTTTACACTATATCGAATCCCAGAACCTGGCTAAGATCACCAACTATGGCGAGTATCTTGAAAAGCATCCCCCCACCCACTGGGTTGAATTCTTTGATCATTCCTCCTGGAGTTGTATCCATGGTGTAGAGAGATGGAAAGAGAACTGTGGGTGCAACTCAGGAATGCAACCGGGATGGAATCAATCCTGGCGAAAACCTTTGAGGGATGCGATGGATTGGCTTAGGGATACGCTGGCCCCAATTTACGAAGAAAAGGGGCGAGAATATTTAAAAGATCCCTGGAAGGCAAGGGAGGACTATATCGAAGTCATCTTTGATCGGTCCGTTAAAAATGTAGAGAAGTTTTTTGAGCGAAATGCGGTGAAGGAATTATCCAGGGAAGAAAAGACCCGTGCCTTAAAGCTCCTCGAAATGCAGAGAAATGCCATGCTCATGTATACCAGCTGTGGGTGGTTTTTCGATGAGATCTCCGGAATTGAGACGACCCAGGTGATGCGGTATTCCGCCAGAGCCATTCAACTGGCCGAGGAGTTATCAGGGGCATCTATTGAAAAAGGCTATCTCCAAATCCTCGAAAAAGCACCAAGCAATATTCCAGAATTTGAAAATGGTGCAAAGATTTATGAGATGTTCGTCAAACCGGCCATGCTTGACCTCCTGAGAGTGGGAGGCCACTATGCGATCTCATCGCTCTTTGAAGAATATCCTGAAAGTACCCACATCTACTACTATGGAGCTGAGAGTGAGGTATATGACAGGATAGAGGGGGGCAGGTTGCGGCTGGCCATCGGGAAGACCCGAATCTTCTCGGAGATCACCTGGGATGAAGAACCGATCAGCTTTGCCGTGCTTCATCTTGGGGACCATAACCTGAACGGCGGCGTCAGGAAATTTGTGGGAGATGAAGCCTTCTCTACCATGCATGGGGAAATTAGAGAGGCTTTTAACAAAGGAGACATCACTGATGTAATTCGACTGATGGATAAACATTTTGGCATGAATAATTATTCTTTGTGGCATCTGTTTAAGGATGAGCAGAGGAAAGTTCTGAATCAGGTACTTCGTTCGACTCTGGAGGGGATTGAAGTTTCATTTCGCAAGATTTATGAAGAGAATTATCCCATCATGAGCTTTCTCCAGAGTTTACAGATGCCCCTTCCTAAACCCCTCACGGTCGCTGCGGAATATATCGTTAACATGGACTTGAAGAGAGTTTTTGAGGGCGAGGATTTGGATACGGAAAAACTTGAAAGCTTAATCAATGAGGCGAAGAAATGGTCACTCGAGATTGATAAAGGAACCATCGGATTTGTGGCTACCTCGTGGCTCAATGCCCTCATGGAAAGACTCCGTCAACAGCCTGAAGAAGTGGCATCTATTGAAAAGATTGAAAAGGTCTTGCAACTGCTAAAATCCTTATCTGTGGAACTGGACGTTTGGAAACCACAAAATGAATGTTTTTTGATTGAAAAGAAACACTACAACTCGATGAAAGAAAGGGCCGCAAAGGGAGACGATTTTGCGAAACGATGGGTTGAAATTTTTCCTCGGTTCTGCTCTCACTTCTCCGTGAAAGTTTCGTAATGAATCTTCCCTGTTGACTGGGAGTTTATCCGGTTGCTGATGATGTCCGTGGCGAATCTGGTCATCCTTCCCATGCAGGATCTCCTGGGTCTAGGAGAGAAGGCGAGGATGAATCGTCCCGCCACAGCTAAGGGAAATTGGGAATGGAGACTTTTACCCGGACAATTAACGCCCTCTGTGAGAAAGAGACTTACAGAAATGACAAAGATATATGGAAGGGCATAGCCACCCTCCTCATCTATCTATATTTATGCTTGATGAAACAGGAATTGGTTCAACGACTGAAATCAACGGTGGCTATCAGCCATACGCTGGAGTGATAGGTTCGGCGATTCTTACAAATCTTCAGGGGTTAAGCCGGTGTGCTTGGCAATACGCGCCAACATCTTTTGTCCGATCTCTTCACGATCATGAAATGCGAAAACATAGTCAGGCCAGTCGGCCCGAGTAAGAACGCGGTGAGAGGTGCCGGACTGCCGTTTGATTGTCCAACCAATACGAAGCAAGGCAGCGAGGACTTGACGGGCTCTGGTAGAAGGCCATTGGCTCATGCTGAGACTGCGAATACTTCCTTAAGTTCTGGAATTTCTTCCCCATGTTCAAGCCTATCAGCCAGAACTCGCAAGGCCAATGCTTCTGCCTTTGAAATTGCTTCATTCCGGCTATCCCCATACGCCATAACTCCAGGGAGATCTGGGATTTCAGCAATCCAGCGTCCATCATCTTCTCTCTCTATTTCGATCTTCATAGGGTCACCTTATAAAATATAATATCTCACTCGGAAGGAGTGTGCAATCCTTTATTTTTCCCGCCGAACGCTCAAACTCAGGGTAAAAATTGGAGACGTTGGTTCAAATGCAACTTAAGTATTCTCTAGGTATAATCCCTCAATTCAAGAAGCTCACTGCAGGCAGTATACCGATTGACTAAGGAAGTCGTGACTCCCGAAAATCGTGCAACGTTTGCTCGTTGATGTATCGTCCCCGAGGCATCGAGTCTCCCTT
>JBFMAE010000197.1:0-3650 GCA_040756085.1 Thermodesulfobacteriota bacterium
ATGCCCTCCTTACAGTAAAGGATCGGAGAGATGATGCCATTCAGGTCGGCTATCGTTACACCAGAGACAATGTCAAGGCACTCCATCTGGATACCCGGGTAAAGGTGATGAATCCCCTCTACCTCTATGGGGCATTTCGTTACAACTTCTTGGATCATTGGAGAGTGGAGAACATCTACGGGGCGGAATATCAGACCCAATGCTGGGCACTGGGCCTGACCGTCGAAGATAGGAACCGTTCTCCCGATGGTACCCAGAGAAAGGAACTGAAGTTCCATGTCTATTTTAATCTGTTAGGTATCGGTTCGGTGGGGCACAAACCCTATTTGATGAAACTATAGAGAATGGTCCCTGCCTACTATAGGAAGGCGGAGAGAAGGAGAGGAAGATGAAAGGGGTTATTCTGGCAGGAGGATTAGGAACCCGACTCTATCCATTGACGAAGGTGACCAATAAACACCTCCTACCCGTGTATAATAAACCGATGATTTATTACCCCATCCAAACCCTGATTAATGCAGGCATTGATGATATCCTCATCGTCACCGGCGGAAACAACGCAGGAGATTTTTTGAGACTGTTAGGCAACGGAAAGGAGTTTGGACTCAAACACATCAACTACACCTATCAGGAGGGAGAGGGTGGCATTGCGGAGGCCCTGGGTCTGGCCGAGTTCTTCGCTGCAGGAGAAAAGATCTGCGTGGTATTGGGGGATAACATCATTGAAAGAAATATTCGAAAGGCTGTAGCGGCCTTCCGAAATCAAAAGGAGGGAGCGAAGATCCTGCTCAAGGAGGTTTCTGATCCACAGCGATTCGGAGTGGTGGAGTTGAGAGGGGATCGGATCGTCAGAATAGAAGAGAAGCCAAAGCAGCCAAAATCCAAATATGCAGTGACCGGAATCTATCTCTATGATCCAACGGTTTTTGACATCATTAAAACCCTAAAACCTTCCGACCGCGGGGAGTTAGAGATCACCGATGTGAACAATCATTATATTGAAAAAGGAACGATGACTTGGGATATCCTTGAAGGATGGTGGACTGATGCAGGGACTTTTGAATCCTTACTTCGAGCAAATCAGTTGATTTTCCAGACAGGGGCTAACAATATTGAATAGAAATTTCAGATTGAAGAACGCAAATTGCAGATTGCAAGATAGATCTAAAACCTGAAATTTGGAATCTGAAATTGAATCGGGAGGCAAGGATGATACACGGTGTAAGAACGAAACCCTTGAGGGTGATCCCAGATGAACGGGGAAGGGTGATGGAGATCCTCAGGGCGGATGATGATCTGTTTCTAAAGTTCGGACAGGTGTATGTCACCACGACCTATCCACAGGTGGTAAAGGCTTGGCACTATCACAAGGTCCAGACCGATTACATCGTTGCCGTCCAGGGGATGATCAAACTGGTCCTCTACGACCCGCGGGAAGGTTCTCCGACCAAAGGGGAGATCAACGAATTCTTCATCGGAGTCCATAATCCCTTGCTCGTTCAGGTGCCCAACGGGATCTATCATGGTTGGAAATGCATCAGCGAGGAGGAAGCGATTATCATCAACATCCCGACAGAGGTCTATCAATACAGCGCACCCGATGAATATCGTCTTCCTCCCCATGGGAAAGAGATCCCCTATGATTGGTCGAGAAAGGATGGATGATAAAGATCTGATTGCATAGAGCAGAGAGCATGGAGCATAGGGTTAAATCATTTTATGCCATGCGCTTTGCCCCATGCTCCATGCGACCCATTGGTTGGAGTAAAGTATGAAGATTTTGGTGACAGGCGGATGTGGTTTCATCGGGAGCAACTTCATTCGATATTTTTTAAAATCCTATCCCGATTATTCCCTGATCAATGTCGATAAACTGACCTATGCCGGGAATTTGGAAAACCTTTCGGATATCTCACATTCTCCCCGATACCATTTTATCCGGGGGGATATTGCTGAGGCACACCGAATGGAGGAGTTGATCATCAAAGGGGTGGATGCGATCGTCAACTTTGCTGCTGAATCCCATGTGGATCGATCCATCGAAGACCCTAGTGCCTTTATGAAGACCAATGTCTTTGGAACCTTTGTTCTCCTTGAAGCGGTGCGAAAGGTTTTCCCCGGACGGCGAATCCGTTTCCTCCACATCTCGACTGACGAAGTTTACGGGTCCCTGGGTGAGACCGGGGCATTTACAGAGGAAACGCCGCTTTCTCCGAATAGTCCTTATTCGGCGAGTAAGACAGCTGCAGATTTACTGGTCAGGGCCTATCATCAAACTTATGGACTTCCCGTCATCATCACACGTTGTTCCAACAATTATGGACCGTATCAATTTCCTGAAAAACTGATCCCCCTGTTGATCTCTAATGCGATCGAAGATAAAGAACTTCCTGTCTATGGCGATGGAATGCATATCCGGGATTGGATCTATGTGGAGGATCACTGCCGGGCATTGGATGCCGTTCTCCATCACGGCAGGGAAGGGGAGGTTTATAATATTGGAGGCAGGAGCGAAAGGCCGAACCTTTCTGTCGCAAAAATCATTCTGGACCGTTTGGGGAAACCTCATTCCATGATTCGATTTGTGACCGATCGTCCAGGCCACGATCGGCGTTATGCCATTGATTTCTACAAAATTGAGAGGGAACTGGGTTGGAAGCCTTCCATTTCCTTTGAAGAGGGGATCCGCCTCACTATCGAATGGTACCTGACCCATCAGGAATGGTGGAAGAAGATCAAGACAGGGGAGTACCTGGGCTATTACAAACGAATGTATGGAAATCGTTAAAGAAAAAGTGAAATGGGTTTGTCTCCCCTCACCCCCCACCCGCACCGTCGCCATAGCGGCTATGGCGAGTCGGCGACTCTCCCGCGAGGGGAGAGAGTGTTCCTCTTTTCTCCCCTCCCTCGACGGGACGGGATGCAGGGGAGGGTGAATGATGTCTGGGATGAGACGGATATTGGTGATTGGCGCCAAGGGAATGCTGGGAAGGGACCTGTTCGAGGTTCTCCAAATCTCTTTTCCCAACGACGAGGTCTTCGGATGGGATATCGATGAGATCGATATCCAAAAAGAAGATGATACAGTGGCCAAAATTGAGAGCTTCCGGCCGAGGATCGTGATCAATGTGGCCGCCTATACCGATGTGGACGGGTGTGAATTGGATGAAAAGAAGGCCTTTACGATCAATGCGGAGGGGATGAGACATGTCGCTCTTGGAGCGTTGAGATGCCATGCAAAGGTGGTCTATCTCAGCACAGACTATGTCTTCGATGGGCAGAAGAGAGAACCCTATCTGGAGAGTGATCCTCCCAACCCCATCAATATTTATGGACGCTCAAAATCGAAAGGCGAACAATATGTTCAAGAGATGGTGAAGGATGCTCTGATCGTACGGACCCAATGGCTTTATGGAAGACATGGGAAAAATTTTGTCACCTCCATTTTCCGTGAGGCGAGAGAGAAGAGGGTTCTTTCGATCGTGAATGACCAAATCGGTTCACCCACCTACACAGTCGATCTGTCTAAAGCTATTACGGTTTTGATTCAGTGTGACGCCCGTGGGGTTTTCCATGTAGCCAACAGTGATTTCTGTACCTGGTATACCTTTGGCCATGCGATTCTAAAACTTTCAGGGATGGTGGGAGTG
>JBFMAE010000198.1:0-4904 GCA_040756085.1 Thermodesulfobacteriota bacterium
TTCGCAGTCGAAGCGGGTGAGATTGCCACGCACCTTTCAGGTGCTCGCAATGACAGGTTGGGTAAGGGCTTTTCTTTTCTAAATCGGGATTTGGGCATGATTCTCCTTGACAATTCCAGGAAAAGGGATAAAATTCTTAAAATTTATAAAGGTGGGAAAAGTGTTGAAAGCCTTAGTCACAGGGGCCACAGGATTTATCGGAAGCCATCTGGTGGAGGCTCTCCTTGAAAGGGGAGACCATGTCCGCTGTCTACTCCGGAAGACAAGCGATCTAAAATGGTTGAAGAACCTTCCCATCGAGGTGGTGAACGGTGATTGTAATGACCCGACCTCTCTAAGAGAGGCCGTGAAAAGTGTCGATCAGGTGTTCCATCTGGCAGGTGTGACAAAAGCCGTTAAAGAAGAGACCTACTTTGAGGTCAATGCTTCCGGAACTGAAAACCTGATCCATGCCTGTCTCGAAAACAATCCTCATCTCCAAAAATTCATCTACCTCTCGAGCCAAGCAGCCGCAGGTCCGTGTCGGAACGGAAGGAAGAAAAAGGAATCAGACCCATGCCAACCGGTCTCCCCTTACGGCCTGAGCAAACGGATGGGTGAAGAATTGGCCCTTTCCCACTCCCGTGAGCTCCCTCTTCTCATCCTTCGGCCTTCCGCTGTTTATGGACCAAGGGATAGAGATATCTATACCTTCTTCAAACTCCTCACCAAAAAGATCAAGCCCTGCCTCTATGGGCAGGATCAGCATCTCAGCCTATGCTATGTCCAGGATGTGATTCAGGCGATCCTGTTGGCTTCCGAAGCCGAAGAATACGGCGGTGAAATATTTTTTCTCTCAGATGGTCATGATTACCGGATGGAAGAAATCGGGGATACCATTGCGCAGGTGATGGGAGTCAATGCCGTTTGTATTCATGTCCCCAAATGGGTCATATTTAGAATCGCTTCTTTCTCAGAATATCTTTCTAAATTCTCGAAGAAGCCCTCTCTCATCAGTAAAGGCAAGGCAGAGGAAATGGTCCAAAAGGATTGGGGCTGCGACATCACAAAAGCCAGGACCGTTCTCGGTTTCGAGCCCCGAATTCACCTTGAGGAAGGAGCCAAATTAACTTACGAGTGGTATAAAAAAGAAAATTGGTTATAGTATTGATGAGGTGATCCATGGATGTCTTTGAAAAATGCTCTAAATTTTATGAGCAATACCGGGAAGTAAACGAAAGCGGTTACTATTTTTTCTTCAGAAAGCTTGAATCCCCCCAGGACTCTGAAGTGGTGGTCAATGGAAAAAGAGTGATTATGATCGGTTCCAATAACTATCTCGGCCTCACCAATCACCCCCGGGTGAAGGAAGCCGGTATCAAGGCCATTGAGAAATTCGGAATCGGCTGTGCGGGTTCACGGTTTCTGAATGGGAATCTCGAAATCCACGAAGAACTGGAAAAGAAATTAGCTCGTTTTTTCCGGAAGGAAGCCGCCCTCGTCTTTGCCACCGGTTATCAGACCAACTTAGGAGCCATTTCAGCTCTGGTGGGCCGAAATGATGTGGCCATCATTGACAAATATGATCATGCAAGCATCATCGATGGTTGCCGTCTCTCCTTCGGGCAGGTAAAAAAATATCGCCATAACGACATGGATGATCTGGAACGGGCTCTCGAGGGGGCTAAAGGGAAAAACAAACTGATCATCATCGATGGCGTCTTCAGTATGGAGGGGGATATCGCTGATCTCCCTTCCATTGTCAAATTGGCCAAGGCCTATGACGCCAGGATCATGGTAGACGACGCCCATGGCGTAGGGGTCCTGGGAAAAGGAGGAAGAGGAACAGCAGAACACTTTAGCTTGGAAGATCAGGTGGATCTCATCATGGGGACTTATAGCAAATCTCTCGCTGCTATTGGAGGATTTGTTGCCGGTTCGGGAGAAGTGATCAACTATATTAAACATACGGGTCGTTCGATGATCTTTAGCGCCAGCCTTCCGCCTGTCCTGGTGGCCTCGGTGAGTACTGCCCTGGATATCATTGAAGAAGAACCCTTACTCATCACTCGACTCTGGAAGAACACCCACAAGATGCTCAAAGGTTATAAAGAACTCGGGTTTGATACCGGCACCAGTGAAACCCCGATTATCCCCATCATCATCAAAGACAGCATCAAAGTCTATGCCATGTGTAAGCTCCTCTTCGAGAATGGTGTCTTCGTCAATCCGGTGGTCAGCCCCGCCGTCCCTCCTGGAAGAGAACTGCTTAGGACCAGTTATATGGCCACCCATACGGAGGAACAGTTGGATAGAGTCCTTGAGGCTTTCAGAAAAGCAGGCCAACAACTCGGACTGATCTGACGGAAATCAATGGGATGACAAAACAGGACCTTTACGTTGAGGAGGCAAGCAATGAAAAGAACCTCATGGCCTTCATCCGATTTCCCTGGGAGGTGTACAGGGGAGATCGGTATTGGGTCCCTCCTCTCATCAAGGATCTCCTTCTAAAATTCAGCCCAAAACATCCCTTCCGCTCCCATTCGGAGATGGTCTTCTTTCTCGCCCGTAAAGGAGACCGGATGGCGGGAAGGATTGCAGGCGTCATCGACCACCATTATATAGATTTTCATCAGGAGAAGGTTGGGTTCTTCGGATTCTTCGAATCGATTCCCGATGCCGAGGTTGCAAGGGCACTCCTCTCAAGGGTTCAAGGGTGGCTGAAGGGACATGGAATGCAAAGAATGATCGGGCCGATGAATCCATCGACCAACGAGGAATGTGGTCTCCTGATCGAGGGATTCGATTCCTCCCCTTGTCTGATGATGCCCTACAACCCTCCTCACTACTCCACCCTTTTAGAAGGATTGGGGCTGAAGAAAGCCATGGACCTCTATGCCTATTGGATGGAGGAATCTGTTTTCCAGAAAGATCGTCTGAACCGCATCACGGAAAGGTTGAGGAAAAGGGAACCCCAACTCTGGGTGCGTCCCATCCGTCTTCGCCATCTTGACAAAGAATTAAAGATCATTAAAGAGATTTACAACCAGGCATGGAGTAGAAATTGGGGGTTTGTCCCGATGACCGAGGAAGAGATCGATGATCTGGCCCGAAACCTGAAACCCCTGGTCGTCCCGGACTTAGTTCTCTTTGCCTACTGGGGAGAAGAACCGGTCGGGTTTGTCGTCTCCCTCCCGGATTATAACGAAGTTCTCAAACACTTAAACGGAAAAGTGGGACTCCTGGGTCCTCTTAAATTCCTCTACTATTCAAGGAAGATCAGGACCGTCCGGGTGATGCTTCTGGGAGTAAAAAAAGCCTACCAGAAGAAGGGGGTGGAAGGCCTCCTTTATTTTGAAACCTTTAAGAGGGGAATCCGAAAAGGTTATCCCCAAGCCGAATGCTCGTGGATCCTTGAAAATAATCTCCTGATGCAGCACGGGATTGAGGCGATGGGGGGAAAGAAATACAAAACGTATCGGATCTATGAGGCACAGATTTAAAATTACAATAACCAAATCCCAATCACCAAATAATCACCAATGACTAAATTCCAATAACCAAATATAAACAATGTCAAAAAAGAAGTTCAAATTTTGGTTATTGGAGATTGGAGTTTATCTGGTTATTGATGCTTGGTGTTTGGTTATTGGAATCATAAATGCCGTTTCCACATTCTATAAAGCCAGGGTGCAATGAGAACACACCCTATGGCTAATGCGCTTCCAGCCATTAAATCGATGACATAGTGGTATCTCAGATAGATCGTGGAGAGGATGAGACCGCTAACGAGGGGGAGAAAGATATAGAAGATTAGTCTTTCATAACGGTATGCCAGGAATAAGATCATGAGGGCGATCTGAGTATGACCACTGGGCATGCAGTCCCGTTTGTTATGTTCGATGGCGTTCAACCCATCTCTGACCAGATCGGTAAGGAGACTTCCCTCCAGGGGTATGGAATAGAGGTGAGCCATCGCATAGCGAGGTCCGATGGCGGGAAAGAGGATGTAGCCAATGAATGAAATGTAATAGCCAAAGGTCAGGATAAATATTGACTCATCCAAACCCGGCCCTCGATGCTTCAGATAAAGGGCCACCACAAAGATCACGGGGAGGAAATAATAACTGACATAAGCAAAGGACATGACATCCGTAAACCAGGGGACAATCCATCGCTCCATCCAGAGGGTTGGATGGACTCTGAAGATGAAAAAATCGATCTCGATCAGAGAGGAGTCGATATCGGGAAGGAGGTGCTGGATCAGATCCCCGAGAGACTGATAGCTCAAGACGATAAACAGGATGGGAGAAAATTGATTAAAGAAAATCCCCATTTTCCCCATCGCTTTTCGATCGGATGAGATTTTTAAAACAAAAAGAAGCCCTAACAACAGGGTATATAGAAGGAGCAGGGAATGCCAGCGAGGGATTTGTCCCCGGAAGAAAAGAGTCAGGAGGAATAAACCGATCAGAAAAAAAAGGGTTAATCCATGAATGGGAGAGATTCTTTTCATTTGTGAGAAGTTTATATATATTAGATGGAAAGAAAAATCAAGGATGCCCCTCTCCCTTCCCCTCTCCCCACCGGGGAGGGGGGAAGGGAGAGGGGGGAGGAAAGGAAATGCGATATTCACAATATCTACTTCCCACCCTGAAGGAGATTCCTTCTGAAGCAGAGGTCCCCAGCCATCAACTGATGTTGCGGGCAGGGTTGATCCGGAAACTGACATCGGGGATCTACTCCTATCTCCCGTTGGGTCTGCGGTCCATTCGCAGGGTGGAGGAAATCATTCGAGAAGAGATGAACCGGGCGGGTGCCATTGAGGTGCTTCTCCCCTTTATCCAACCTGCCGAACTCTGGCAGGAGATCCACCGATGGGAGGAGTATGGAAGTGAACTCTTGAGGTTTAAAGATCGGCACAA
>JBFMAE010000199.1:0-7192 GCA_040756085.1 Thermodesulfobacteriota bacterium
CATCGCGTTGATGGCCGAGGTGGCCCAGAAGGCGGTTAAGTCGATTGGGGACCCATCCAAGGTGCTGATGAAGGTTTGGATTCTCGATTGGAAAGGTAATGAGGCTGTTAGTTTAGTGGCTGCTCCACAGAAAGAGATAGAGGAAATCCTGGAAGGGATTCTGAACCACGGGGAAGTCAGTTTAGCTTTCGTTCCCTATACCGATCAATTTCCCCTCCATTTATTAAAAGGGAAATGGACCACCTCGAAATAATAGTTCGGAGTTGGGAGTTTTCCTGCCTGCCGCAGGCAGGGAGTTCGGGGTTTAAAAATTAGATACTCCGAACTCCGAACTAAATTACTCCGAACTTCTTATTTCTCGATTTTGAGCCAGTCGGGGTCGGCACGATACTCTTCCGCCTGTTTTGGAAGAACCTTCTCCAGCATGTTTCTTGCCTCTTCCATCTGCTTCTCCCAATCCTTCACTTTCACTTCGAGGTCCTTGATTTCGGCCCTTAATCTACGCTTGAGGCTGTCGGGTTTGAATTTCGATTCCTCCAATTCCCTCTCTTTGGTCTTCCAGGCAGCATAGGCGGTCTCATAATTTTTCTGAGCCTTCAGGAGTTTTCCATTCCACTCCTTCACCTTTGCCTTCCACCAATCCTCTCCCCGGCCTAACATGTCTTTGGGCTCCGGGGCTGATTCACGTTCTTTTCCGGTCTCTTCTTTGGGGACTTGAATGGATAGGGAGGGGACATGTTCTTTGGGAGGTTTCTTCTTCTGGACCTGATCTAAATACTTTTCCGGAACTAAGCTCAGGTCGTCCGTAAAGTTGACCGTGCCTTTCTCATCCACCCACCGATAAATCTCCTGGCCCAAACTTAATGTGCTGTAGAATATCAGTCCAATAAAGATAAACAGTCCTTTTCTTTTCATGGATATCTCCTCAACGATAGTAAGGAGTTCGGAGTTCGTAGTTCGGAGTAAAAAACTGAATATAAAAAATAGAACTCATTCAATATAAAATCTTTTTTACTAATATAAACGCATTAAATATTTTAACATTGCCTATCGTCATTGCGAGCCCGAAGGGCGTGGCAATCTCATTTTTCATGGGATTGCTTCGTCGCTCCACTTCTCGCAATGACAAATCATTTATTACGTTTGTATTAAATACTCCGGACTCCGAACTCATAACTCCGAACTAATCAATGAACCTCTGCCCAATTCTTTCCCGAATGGATAGAAATTTTAAGGGGTACAGCAAGTTCCATCACGGTCTCCATTTCCTTCTGGATAGCAGGAAGTGCCTGTTGAAGTTCCTCTTCAGGGAGTTCGAAGACCAATTCGTCGTGGACCTGCATGATCATCTTGGTGGAGAGACCGAGTTCTTCTATCCGGTTCTGGATGCGGATCATCGCCACCTTGATGATATCCGCCGCTGTTCCCTGGAGCGGAGTGTTTATCGCCATCCTCTCAGAGGCCTGCCGAATCGGTGCGGTTGAAGAGTGGATGTCCGGCAGATAACGGCGCCGATGGAGAAGAGTGGTCACATATCCCTTTTGCCGGGCCTCCTCCAAACTGCTTTCGATGTAGGTTTGAACACCGGTATATTTCTTGAAATATTCGTCGATATAGGCTTGGGCGATCTTCGGTTCCAATCCTAATTGTTGTGAGAGGCCATAGGCGCTCATTCCGTAGATGATCCCGAAGTTGATCACCTTGGCCTCTCTTCTCATCGAAGGCGTCACCTTATCCATCGGAACGCTAAAGATCTCAGAGGCGGTCCGGGCATGAATGTCTTCATCCCTCTGGAAGGCTTCCATTAATGTTGCATCACGGGAGAGGTGGGCAAGAATCCTCAATTCGATCTGAGAATAGTCTGCGGAGACGATCATCCACCCTTTCTCTGGAATGAAGGCCTGGCGGATCCGACTCCCCTCCTCTGCACGGATGGGAATATTCTGGAGGTTGGGATCACTCGAAGAAAGCCGTCCCGTTGCCGTCACGGTTTGATTATAGGAGGTGTGGATGCGTCCGGTTTTCGGATGGATCAATTTGGGGAGAGCATCGATGTAGGTCGATTTAAGCTTGTTCAAGTTACGGTAAACAAGGATTTCCATGGGGAGGTCATGCTGAAGTGACAGTTTCGCCAGGACTTCGACATCCGTGGAGTATCCGGTTTTAGTCTTCTTGATGACAGGCAGTTTTAGTTTATCGAAAAGGATCTTTCCCAGTTGCTGGGAGGAGTTGATATTGAAAACCTCTCCGGCCAATCCATAGATTCGTTCCATCTTTTGGAGGAGTTGGTTTTCTAACTCTTTAGAAAATTCATTGAGAAGATCGACATCGATCTTCACTCCGTTCATCTCCATCTTTGCCAGGACGATGAGCAGTGGTACCTCTACCTGATCGAAGAGATCTCTGAATCCCTCCTCGGTAAGCCTCGGGAGAAGGAGATGAGAAAGCTGGAGTGTCACATCCGCATCCTCACAACTGTAATCCCTTGCCTTTTCAGGCTCGATCTGATCAAAGGTGACGGCCTTCCCCCCTGTGCCCACCACCTCTTTGTATTCGATGACTGTCCGATCCAGATATTCCCTGGCGATCTCGCCGAGGTTGTGGTTGTGTTTGGTGGGATTGAGGAGGTAAGAGGCGATCATGGTATCGCAATAAATTCCTTCCAGGTGAATGCCGTAGCGTTTCAAGACGATCCATTCATACTTAATGTTCTGCCCAACCTTCTTTAGCTCGTCATCCTCCAGGATGGGTTTTATCTGTTCCAATACCCAAGGGAGGGGGAGTTGTTTGCTTCCGGAGGCGGAGCCTGTGGCCTCTCGATATCGATGGCCGAGGGGAATGTAGAAGGCTTGATGGGGGGTGTGGGAGAGGCTGATCCCGACCAGATCAGCCCACATCGGATAAGATGATGTGGTCTCCAGGTCGATCGCAAAACATTTCGCCTTTCTCAGGTCCTCCATTAAGGCGAGGAAATCCCCCCGATCCGTGATCAAACGATAATCCCGGCCTGTCGATAGACAGGCCTTTTCCCCGGGACTCATTTCTTTAGGTAGGTCTTTGAGGAGTTTGTTGAACTCCAACTCTTTGAAGATCTCTCTGAGGCTTCTCACATCGGGAGGAGAAAGGGCAAAATCTTTCAGTTGGTAGGAAACGGGCACATCGGTATGGATCGTTGCCAGCTTGCGGCTGAGTTGGGCCAGTTCTCCGTGGGTTTTCAAATTTTCTTTCAATTTCTTCTGATGAATCTGTTCGAGATGGGCGAGAAGGTTATCGATTGATCCAAATGTCTTGATCAAATCGATCGCCGTCTTCTCTCCAATTCCAGGAACACCCGGGATGTTGTCGATGGCGTCTCCGGCCAGGCCCATCACCTCCACCACCTGTTCAGGCCTCACGCCAAAGCGCCGGATCACCTCCTCCACTCCAAACCTTTTCTCCTTCATCGTGTCATAGACCTGAATCCGGTCATTGACCAGTTGGAGTATATCTTTATCCCCGGTGACGATGACGACATCAACCTCTGACTCCACCCTTTTTGCTACGGTTCCAATGAGATCATCCGCTTCATATCCCTCTATCTCCAGGGTGGCAATCCGATATCCCTCAATGATCCTCTTGATATAAGGAATTTGAGGAACCAGGCTCTCCGGCATGGCCGGCCGGTTGGCCTTGTATTCTTTATAGACTTCGCTTCTGAAGGTAGGGGCCTTTGAATCGAAGATCACCACGAGGTAGTCCGGCCGGTGTTCCTTGAGGACTTTGAGGAGCATCTGGGTGAAGCCGTAGGTGGCATTGGTCGGGAGGCCCTTGGAATTGGAGAGATGTCTGATCGCATAAAATGCACGAAAGAGATAAGAGGAACCGTCCATTAAAAAGAGTCGAGGTCGATCAAACATAAACCTGATAAGCACCAAATCACAAATTCCAAATAACAAATAAATTTTACATGACGGGTTCGTCACCCCTGCCTACCGCAGGCAGGCACAAACGATTAAAATTTTTCTTAGGTCAAGGCTAAGGTGAAGGCGAAGACGCCAGTTTGGGCAAAGGTTATGGCTATTAATTTAAAACCCATAACCCTGACCCATAGACGAAACCGTCATCCTTGCCCTGGCCTTAGTCAAGAGACTTTTTTCTGAGTAATTCATCATGCCCAGAGGGCACCCACGAATGATGAAAATGATCACTGCGAACGAATTTCACGAATAAAACCTATTCGTGTCATTCGCTGTCATTCGTGCTATTCTTTTTTATTTTCTGAGTAATATCAATGACTAAAATTCGAAATCCCAAACAACATGGAATCAGGGACTATTCGTGTGAATTCTATTTCCACCCGAATTTTTCGCCACATACATCGCATCGTCAGCCGATTTGACAAAGCCTTCCAGGTCGAAGTGATCCTGGTATTCCGACAGGCCGATGCTGACCGTAATGTTTTTAAATCCAGCCTGTTCGATGGAAGAACGGATCCGTTCAGCAATGACCAATGTCCGGTCGATGGAGGCGCCGATGAGAAGCACGGCGAATTCATCCCCTCCGTAGCGATAACCTGAATCGACATTGCTCCGGATGGAATGTTTTACAATTTCGCCGATCTTTCTCAGGACCTTATCTCCTTCGAGGTGGCCATAGAGATCGTTATATCTTTTGAAATTATCGAGATCGAACATCAGGAGCGATAGGGAGGTCTTCTGACGGGTCATCCGAACCAATTCTGATTCCAGGGTCTTGAAGAAATGGCGGTGGTTATAAAGGCCGGTCAGGTCGTCAGTGATAGAGAGCCGCCGGACCTCCTCCTCCAGTTTCTCCTTTTCTTTCAGGGTAAGGTATTTCTCGAAAGATTGATTGACGATATGGATCAGATGTTCATTTTCGAAGGGCTTCTTGACGAAGTCCAAGGCACCTTCCTTGAGGGCCTGGATGGCGTTATCAACCGTCGCAAAGGCCGTGAGCATGATGACGGATTGGAGGGGATTGCTCTTTCGTATCCTCCTTAAGGCTTCGGTCCCATCGATTCCCGGAAGGTTGATATCCATCAGGACGACTTCGGGATTTTCCTTTTCCGCTTTCTTCACCCCTTCTTCACCCGTCGAGGCGAGGATGACATCGTATCCCTCGTAGAGAAGGAGTTTCTGAATAATTTCTAAGGTATCCGGGGCATCATCAACGATCAGGACCTTTCCCTTTGTTCCCTTAGGAATGAAGGGTTCTTCCATCTTCGTTCTCCGCAGAAGCGGGGAGGGTAAAATAGAAAGCGGACCCTCCTCCTGACTGGGACTCCACCCAGATCTTTCCGCCATGTTCCTCCACCAAACGTTTTGTGATGGCGAGTCCCAGGCCTGTCCCACCATGTTTCCCACTTTCGACCTGATAGAATTCTTCGAAGATCTTCTCGATAGCATCCTTTGGGATTCCTATCCCGGTATCATGAATCTCAAGGAGGATATCATCGCTTTTTTGGCTGGCGATGATCTTGATCTGGCCTCCATCCGGCGTAAATTTAAAAGCGTTGGAGAGGAGATTGATGAAGATGTCATGGACCCCATTCCTATCGGCATAGGTGATGAGGTCTTCCGGAATGTTGACCTGGACGGAGAGGCTCTTATCTACAGGCTTGACCTCGTTGATATATCCTCCGATGACTTCGGCTAGAAGGATCGGCTCCCGTTTGAGGAGAAGATGCCCTGATTTGATCCGTGTCAGATCGAGCATATGATCCATTCTCATCTGGATTCGGTTCGTATTCCTCTGGATCGTGAGAAGATAGGATTTCAGGGACTCAGGAACCTTCCCCTCCTTTTCAGAGAAGATGAAATCAATATTGGCTTTGATGGCTGTCAGGGGAGTCTTCAGTTCATGAGAGGCGATGCCGATGAATTTCATTTTGATCTCATCCATCTCCTTTAACTCACGATTGACCATCTCCAGTTCCCTCTTGGCGGATTGAAGGTCCTCGAGCATCTTCAGCGTGGACATCTTCGCCCGGTTCAACTCCTCAATGTTCTCCTCCAACTGGCGGGTTCGTTCCTCCACCTTTCCTTCGAGATCGTTTCTGGACTCTTTCAACTGCAGGATCATCTGATTGAAGGCCCTGGCCAGATCTCCGATCTCGTCTCTGGATCGAATATCAACCGTCTGTACCAATTCTCCACTCCCCACTCTTTCTGTGGCGGCCGCCAACTTTTCAATGGGTCGAAGGAGAACCCGGGTGAAGATGAGGGTGAATAAAATTCCTAAGCCGATCACCCCTAACGTGACGAGAAGAATATCTCTTTTTATTTCATTCATCCGCTTGTTCAATTTATTTAGGGAAAGTCCGATTTGAAAGGTTCTGATCAATTGACCATCTTTGGATTGGATAGGCTGAACGACCTGGTAGGTGAGAACTGGATCAGAAAAGGTTTCTTTCTTTACCACATGAATCAGCCTTATCCCATCCTCGGTAAAGATGGAGCAAAAAATTACATCTTCGTCTTCGACGATTTTTTCCGCAATGCTTTGTAGAAAAAGTTGGTCGGAATGCATGATCCCATGCTCGAAGAAACGACTGATCGAAATGGCAATCGATTTTCCTTGAATCTCCAAATTGGTTCGAAGGAGCGCAAGCTCTCTTGCGACAAAGAAATATCCGAAGGCCCCAGCGCTCATCAAGACCAGAAAGACCATGGCCATGATGAATTTGAAGGTCAGGCTGACGCGAAAGCGGAAGAAAGACTTAAACCGGCTCATAAATGCAATACGGTTCCTCGGCCATGTACTCTCCAGAGATCTCGTAGGCCCTCGCCCGACAGCCTCCGCAGACTTTTCTGAACTCACACCTTCCACACTTTCCACCGTAACCGTTCGTATTCCGGAGATTTTGGAAGACCTCGGAGGTGGCCCAGATCTCCTGAAAAGGTTTTTCTCTCACATTTCCACAATTCAATTCGAGATAACCGCACGGTTGAACCTGGCCGACATGAGAGATGAAGCAGAAGGAAATTCCTCCCAGGCATCCCCGGGTCGTCGCATCCAGCCCGAACTTTTTAGGAGTAATTTTCTTTCCCTCTTTTTTGGCCTGTTGCCGGAGGATCCGGTAATAATGGGGAGCACAGGTCGCCTTGAGCTGGAGAGGGACTCGATCCCTCTGTTCATAAAACCAGTGGAGCGTTTTTTCATAATCGAGAGCCGTGATCTCCTGATCTTTAAG
>JBFMAE010000200.1:0-5777 GCA_040756085.1 Thermodesulfobacteriota bacterium
ATGATTTTGTGCACCCTTCCCGCCCCGTGCCGCCCGCCCCGCTTCGCGGAGCGAGGCCGGGGAAGAACGGGGCTTTGGGGGGTGCGGGGTAAAATTTGGTCATTGGATTTTTGGTTATTATTTGATTATTGGTGCTTGAACTTTGGTTATTAATTAAAAAGAGAGGAAGGGTATGGTGACCTCTCCTCTCTTTTTAATGGTGCCGAAGGGGGGATTTGAACCCCCACGGGGGTTACCCACCACCCCCTCAAGATGGCGTGTCTACCAATTCCACCACTTCGGCATTTTTTAGGGACGATGAACATTAAACGACGAACGATGAACGGTATATTATCTTTTTTGTTCATTGTTCATCGTCCATCGTTCATTGTACTAAACTGGCTTCTTAACCTTAACCTAAACCTAACACTTTTTTCATTATTTTTTCGGCTCCGGTACAGGTGCCGGAGGTTGAACCGGAATCTTCGGAGCTTCAGCTGGGGCGCTCTGAGCCGGCCTTTCCTTAATGACGGTCGAAGCCTGCCTTGTGGCGCTAAAGGCCAGAAGAAGCGAAGTAATCATAAAGATTACGGCAGCGACGGTTGTCAATTTCGTCAGAAATCCCATGGCCCCGGAGCTTCCAAAGATCGTCTGACTCGCTCCTCCAAAGGCTGCCCCCATCTCTGCCCCTTTTCCCGCCTGGAGGAGAACGATCAGAATGAGTGCAAAACAGACAAAGATATGAACCATTGTGATAATAGCCATAAATCCAATCCCCTCAACATTATTTAGATTCTTGCTTCATTTACTGAGAATTTGTTTCCTAACTCATGGACTCGATTTTCCCTCACCCTCCCCTCTCCCCCAAGAGGCTGTGTCAAAAACCTATTTACGGAATGGTCATATACAATATGTTGTAGGGGCTCAATTCATTGAGCCCTATTAGCGGGCTTGATATATCAAGCCCCTACAATTATGACACAGTCTCCAAGGGGAGATAGAGGGTTAGGGAAATTTTTACAAATTTATATCACATTTCTTTGAATCTGACAATCTTTGAAAAGGTCTCCGCTTTCAGGCTTGCCCCTCCGACCAGTGCCCCATCAATATTTTCCTGGTCCATCAGGCCCTTGATGTTCTCCGGGGTCACACTTCCGCCGTATTGAATACGGACTGCCTCTGCCATCTTCTGGGAACAAAGTCTCTTTATTTTTTCTCGGATGAATCGATGAACTTCCTCAGCCTGTTGAGGCGTGGCTGTCCTTCCTGTTCCAATGGCCCAAACCGGTTCGTAGGCAATGACAATACTTTTAACTTCTTTCTCTCCAAGATCTTTCAGACCATCTTCCACCTGTCTCTCGATTACTGAAAAGGTCTTTCCCCCTTCCCTTTCCTTCAATGTTTCACCGACGCAGAAGATCACCTTCAAGCTTTGGATCAGTGCCGCCTTTATCCTTCGATTCACCGTTTCATCTGTCTCCCCGAAAAACTGACGCCTTTCGGAATGTCCGATGATCACATATTGACACCCCACCTCTTTGAGCATGAGAGGGGATACCTCGCCCGTATAGGCTCCCTTATCTTCATAGAAAAGGTTCTGAGCAGCAAGACGGATCGAAGAACCTTTGAGTTCTTTCTGGACGGCGTAAAGGGCCGTGAAGGGCGGAGCAACTGCCACCTCCACTTCTTTCACTTCCGAAATCGAGGCCTTCAATTGCCTGACGAGGTCGAGGGCTTCCTCAACCGTCTTATTCATCTTCCAGTTTCCTGCTATGAAGGGTATTCTCCCCATCACTCTCTCCTCAGTAATATTTTAGCGCTTTCTAAGATCGTTCCCAAAGGACACCGGTCAGGGATGGTGGAAAAGTTTTAGAGCGGAAACCTATTACTAGACCATTCAAACGGCTTCGAGAGTATTGGAGCTTCTTGTTCACTCCCTTCGTTCTAATGCCGTAATATATATAAAAGACCGCATTCTAAAACTTTGGAATCATCTCTGACCGGTGTCTATCTTATTCCATTTCAGGGTGATAAAGTGTTACCTCCTCAAAGCCTCAATCCCTGGCAACTTCTTCCCTTCAAGAAATTCGAGGGATGCTCCACCTCCTGTAGAGATGTGGCTGATTTTTTCCGCCACACCTGCCTTGTTCACCGCTGCCACAGAATCTCCTCCTCCAACAATGCTGAAGGCCGGAGAGTCGGCAACAGCCCTGGCAATTGCAAACGTTCCCTGGCTGAAGGGTTCCATCTCAAAGACGCCCATGGGGCCATTCCAGACGATCGTCCTGGCCGACCTGATCTCCTCTGAAAATACCTTCACGGTTTCCGGACCGATATCGAGACAGACCCAACCCGAAGGAATCTTCTCATTCTTTACAACCTGCGTCTTAGCCTGAGCCTCCATCCGTTCGGCAGCGATGTGATCAAGGGGAAGGAGAAATTTCACCTTCCTTTCTGCCCTTTGAAGGAGATCGAGTGAGAATCCAATCTGGTCCTCCTCCACCAGTGACTTACCGACTTCATACCCTTTTGCCTTCAGGAAGGTATAGGCCATTCCTCCTCCGACGAGGAGGGCGCTCACCTTGTCCAGAAGATTCTGGATCACCCCTATCTTGTCAGAAACCTTTGCTCCACCAAGAATCGCCACATAAGGCTCCTGAGGGCCCACCAGGGCCTTCTCCAGGCTCTCGATCTCTTCCATCATCAAAAAACCCGCGGCCATGGTCTTTACATATCGTGTCATTCCTTCCGTAGAAGCGTGGGCCCGATGGGCAGCACCAAAGGCATCGTTGACATAAACTTCGCAAAGAGAGGCCAGAGCCTTTGAAAAAGCCTCTTCATTCTTCTCCTCCTCCGGATGAAACCTCAGGTTTTCAAGGAGGAGTACCTCCCTCTCTCCCATTTTTTCGATCTGCTTCCGGACCTCATCCCCCACGCAATCGCTGGCCAGAGTCACTTTCTGCCCCAGCAGTTGGGATAACTTGACAGCCACAGGTGCCAGGCTAAATTTTGGATCCCTCTTTCCTTTTGGCCTTCCCAGATGGGATGCAAGAATGGTTTTTCCACCGGCTTCGATGATAAACCGAATGGTAGGGAGGGAGAGGGCGATCCGGGTATCATCGGTCACCTCATTCCTCTCATTCAAAGGCACATTGAAATCGACGCGAATGAATACCCGTTTTCCTTTCAATTCAATTTGATCTACAGTCCGAATAGCCATGAAATTCTCCGGCTCCCCCTCACCCCCCTGCCTACTGGTAGGTATCCCTCTCCCCAAAGGGGGAGAAGGGGGAAGTTAACCTGACAGTTGCATAAAAAATGTTGCAAAAGGCAGTTGGGTGTGCTGGGAAACCTTTACAGCGGAATCCTTTAATTTGTCGCTGCTGAGGTTCCAGACATTTTATAAAGGCCACCTCAAATGACATGGTATATTACCCATAAAACATATTAAAGAACCGCTTGGTAAAGGTTAAGAAGCACATCCAACTGCCGATTCAATGCAACATTAAGGTTAAGAGATCATTTTTTTCCAAAAAGATAAAGAAACAACTCCACCATACGGTTGGAGAAACCCCATTCGTTGTCGTACCAGGAGATAATCTTCACCATCTTCCCCCCGATCACCTTCGTGGAGGGTCCATCTACAATGGAGGAGTGGGAGTTTCCATTGAAATCAATAGAGACCAGGGGTTCCTCACAAAAACTCAAAATCCCTTTCAATTTGCCCTCGGCATAAGATTTTAAAATGCGGTTCACCTCTTCCGTCGTCGTCTCTTTTTTCAACTGCGCCACCAGATCGACCACTGAGACATTTGGAGTAGGAACCCGGATCGCCATCCCGTCCATTCTCCCCTTCAAAGCCGGAATGACGAGAGAGAGGGCTGTCGCAGCTCCTGTCGTCGTCGGGATCATCGACATCGCTGCTGCTCTGGCCCGGCGAAGATCCCGGTGTGGAAAATCGAGGATCACCTGATCATTCGTATAGGCATGGATAGTCGTCATCAGACCATATTCCACACCAAATTCATCTACCAATATCTTGGCAATGGGGGCGAGACAGTTGGTGGTGCAGGACCCCATGGAGAGGACGTGGTGTTTGGATGGATCGTAATCCTTTTCGTTGACTCCCAACACCAGTGAAACGTCCGGATCTTTCGATGGAGCGGAAATGACTACCTTCTTTGCTCCTGCTTCGATATGCTTGGAGCCACCCGCCCGATCCGTAAACCTCCCCGTGCTCTCCAGCACCATATCAACCCCCAAATCCCTCCAGGGAAGCTGCCCCGGATCTTTCAGGGCGAAGACCTTGATCTCTTTTCCATCGACCCAGATCGCTTCCTTTTTCGCTTCGACCTGTGTTCCAAATTTCCCGTGCACCGAATCGTATTTCAAAAGATGGGCCAGTGTTTGTGCATCGGTGAGGTCATTGACCGCCACAAATTCTAACTCCTTCTTATTCAGACCCGCTCGAAGAACCATGCGACCAATCCGTCCAAATCCATTAATCCCTACTCTCACTGTCATAATCATTCCTCCTTTCTCCCACTAAAAATATATAACTTTTTTATCCTCGCTGCGTCAATATTTTTTCAGGTTATCCGAATCCAGATAAAAAATTTTAACATCTCGAAAGCCACCAGAGGATAGCCGACTCGGTTATCCTGATCTTCCTACCCCGTTAGGACTGGCGGGACGCCTCTCCTACCATTGTTTGTCAGCTTTTCCTCAGGGTTCGGTGGATTCAGGGACTTCACAAAAAGAAGGCGACCTGATATATTAAATGATTAAAAGGGAAGAGGAAATGGCTAAGAAAACCTACGGGGTTCGCGAAAGAAAGATATTAGAAATGGTAAGAGGACTTCTCCTTTCTGAGGTTGCTTTCCAGGAGATCTTCAAAAAATATAAGGAGGGCCGCCTCCATTTCTCAGAGATCGGAAACTGGGTAGATGACAAAGGCCAAAGCCCGCTTTACAATTTAAAAGAACAATCCCACGCTATTTTTCGACATGTCGGAATAGGCTCTTTTCACAAAAAGGAATGGCTCCTCGATCTGGCCATCGGTTCCATTTTTCATGAAGCCATGAAGCTAAGGGAAAACATTTATCAGATGGAGGTCTATCAGCCCAGGTACCTTCAATATAAATTGAAAGCCGGGAAATCCGATTACGAAAGGGATTATCTCCAACAATTCGAAAGGATCATTTCAAGGGCTAAGCAGGGCGTGGCTGAAGGAATGGAGGAGACGCGATCCCTCTTCCGAGATACCATGGCACAATTGATAGATTTTTTTAAAGAAAATGCTAAAAATATTTTTCTGGTCCGTTTCCTCCTTGAAAATCAAACGCTCCTTCGAAGGGTTTACGGTCCCCAAAAGTCAAAAGAGGTCTTCGATCTCATGTTTGAGAAAGGATTTTTGGACGCCTATGATCTGGTCGCCCGAAGTTATCTCCAAAGCGAACATTATGACCTCTCCTCTGTCTATTTTTCGAAAGCATTGAAAATGGACCCCTATCACCGTGAGTTTCAGTTCCTTTTAAACTTCAGCCTCGGGATGAATGCCTACTACAAAAATGCTTACTCCAGAGCATTGTCCCATTTTGAAAAACTGCTTCACCTGAAATTGAATATGAAAATGAAAAAGGATTATCTGAGGAAGGTGGAAGAGGTCTGCCATAAAGTCTCTTCCGAATTGGTAGAGGAAAAGGGTCTAAAGGTTGCGAGAAAAGCGGGCTTCCTTGCCGATCGAATTAAAAAATGTTATGAAAATAAGAGAAGGAGTTTCTGAGATGCCTATTTAT
>JBFMAE010000201.1:0-9693 GCA_040756085.1 Thermodesulfobacteriota bacterium
AATTCTTCAAAGAGATAAAGACGGACTCTTTCACTTTCATCTGGGAACCCAGAGGGGAATGGGAAAGGCAGGAGGTCGAGAGACTATGCAGGGAACTAGATCTCACACCTTGCCTGGACCCTTTCTGTGGAACCTCGTTCAGAGGAAGTCTTCTTTATGTCAGACTCCATGGTAAGACGGGTTATCGTGATACTTACTCCGACGAAGAACTCATGACCTTATTGGAAAGGGTGAAGGCCTGTTTACAAGCCTATCTGATGTTTAATAATGTGAGTATGCATGAAGATGCCCATCGCCTCAAAAGATTATTGGAGGAGAATGATCCCCTTTTCACGCAGAAACATTTTGATTCATCCAGAAAGGAGAAAAGACGTTGATGGATAAAGGAGCGGAAGAGAAGATCCTCCGGGTTTGTCAAAGCGTGATCAAGATGTTGGAACTGTCCTTCCAGGGATTCCGGAGGGGGACGGAGGAATCGCTCAGGGAGGCGGAAAATGTAAAGAACGAGGTTCGCCAACATTCCTCTGAGTTGACGAGCTATCTCATTTCAAAGAGTTCATTGAGTGAAAAAGGGAGGGAGTGGGCGAAACCTTTCCTCTCCATCGCCTCCAGTTTCGATCGGATGACATTCAACATTGAAGGGATTTTGGATCGATTAAGAGTAAAAGTCCAGAACCATATCCTCTTTAGTGATCGGGGTGTCAAAGAGATCAATGATATCTTCCAGGAGGCAATGAAACTTTTAGAAAATCTGCCAGATCTGATCCTCACCCAGAATAAACTCCTTGCCCAACGAATCGGAGAGGAGGGGAGGTCCGTCTTTAAAATGGCCAATGGATATTTCGAAGAACATGAGGAAAGGTTGATCCAGGGGATTTGCATGCCCAAATCTTCACCGATTTATCTGGGGATCCTCGAATCCCTGCGGGGGGTTATCGCCCACACCTTGGAGGTAAGTGGTAAGATTGTCACCCTCTCATCCAAATCCTGAAGGAAAATATTTAATTTTCTCCTTAGGGACGAGCAATCGATCTTTTGACGAATTTTTAGCCCTCTTTAAAGAGCACGGAATTGAAGCCGGCATCGATATCCGGAGCTTTCCAACCAGCCGGTTCCCCCATTTTATAAAGGAGAATCTCCAGAAAAATCTTGAATCAGAGGGCATCCATTATCACTATTTAGGGAAGGAGTTAGGAGGGTTCCGAAAGGGAGGTTATCTCGCCCATATGGAGACCGACGCCTTTCAAAGAGGGATAGAGCGTTTGGAGGAGATCGCGGGGAAGAAGAGAACGGCCTTCTTCTGTTCCGAAAGGTTCCCGTGGAAATGCCACCGGCGGTGGGTGGGGCAAAAGTTGTTCCAAAGGGGACGGACGGTCGTCCATATCATCGAGAAGGGAAGGGTATGGGTGCCCAGAGAGAGAGCGTGAAGTCGTTTTTCAGAGCTCTCTCAAAATTCATTTGACAACCCTCTTTTTTTGTATTAGAAATGAATGATGGTTCATAAAATGAATAAGTATTTCCAAATTAAGATGGATGGGCCCCGGTGAAGAGAGGTGTTTTAAATGAGTGCAGAAAAAATCAGCCGAAAAGAAAGGGAATTTTTGACTCATCGTGAAGAGATCCTACAGGCTGCAGAAAGGGTTTTTGCGGCAAAGGGGTTCTTTCAGTCCACCATGAGTGACATTGCCCATGAAGCAGAATTCGGGACGGGGACCCTCTATAAGTATTTCAAGTCAAAAGAAGAGCTTTACTTTACCCTCATCGATGAAAAGGTGAAGGAGGTCAATCACCTGGTCAAGGTTGAACTCTCACAAAAGATTTCTGCCATCGAGAGGATTAAAAAGGCGTTAGAGCTTCAGCTCAAATTTATCGAACAGAACCGTAATTTTTTCAGAATTTATATTTCAGAACGGAATCGTTTTGAGTGGACCGTGAAAGATGATTTAGGGAAGGGGATGCACGATAAAATGATCGCCTATATTCATCTCCTTGCCCAGGTCATGAAGCAGGGGATGAAGGACGGAGAGTTTAAACCCATGGACCCCACTGATATGGCTCATGCCTTAATTGGAATTGTCAACTCTTTCGTCTTCGAATGGCTGATCAGTCCCCAACCCTATTCGATTACTTCAAAGATGGAGACCATTTTGAGAATCTTTTTGGGGGGAACCCAACGGATGGAAAGGAGGAGATAGGCCGATGAGAATGAAGTGGATCGTGGGATTAATCCTGGTTTTCGTTTTCTCCGAAGGCTCTGTGCGAGCGCAAGAGTCCTATAAACCTCTGACCCTTGAAGAAAGCATTAAGATCGTTTTAGAGCAGAACCTGAAACTCCATTCCATGATAGAGGGGGTAAGGGGTTCTGAATTCAGGCGAAAAGCGGCGAGGACCGATTTCCTTGCGAAATGGACAGGCCAATACAGTTATACCTGGTATAACCAGGCATCAGGTTTTACGGGAACCGCTGGTCCTTCCAGTTCCATTGCCAGCAGGGATAATTACAATTTCAGTACTTCCATCACACAGCCGCTTTTTTCGGGAGGTTCGATCTATGCCAATTACCGCTTGGAGAAGATGGGAGTAGATATCTCAAAAATGGATGTGGAGACGGTGAAAAGGGATCTGGTCCTTCAAGTGAGGGAGGGTTACTTTAATATTCTTAATGCCCAGAAGATACGGAATGTGGCAGAGCAGACAGTTAAACAACTGGAGGCCCACCTGGAAGTGGCAAAGGCCTTCTTCGAGGTCGGGATCATCCCCAAAAATGATGTCCTCCAGTCTGAAGTGAAATTGGCTCAGGGCAGGCAGGACCTGGTCAAGGCAGAGAATGGGGTGGCTTTGGCCAAGGCTTCATTTAACACATTGTTGAGAAGGGAGATCGATGCGCCTTTGAATATCATCGATATTCTCGAATACAAACCCTTTCCCCTTGGGTTTGAAGAATCTCTTAAGGAGGCACTTCAACAGAGACCAGAGATCAAGAACGCCGAGTTGAAGGTGGAACAGGCCAAGGAGGGTGTCAAGATTGCCAGAAGCGGGTTTTTCCCAGTGATCAGTTTGGCAGGAAATTACGGTAGACTCTCTGAAGAACCCGGACTGATGGGCGATCTCCGGACAGAAAGGTGGAACATCCAGGCATTGGCCACATTTACCATTGGTGACTGGGGAAAAACGGCCTACAAGGTAGGAGAGAGTAAGGTTAAGGTCACCCAGGCTGAAGATGCAAAAGTTCAACTAAAGGAAGGGATCATCTTGGAAGTGAAGGATGACTATCTCAATATGCTGGTGGCGGAGAAGAATATAGGGGTGGCGGAGAAGGCCATTGAACAGGCTGAAGAGAATTTGAGGATGAACGAGGAGCGATACAAATATCAAGTCGCTACCTCCACCGATGTCCTCGATGCGGTCATTTTACTCGCACAGGCGAGAGTCAACTACTACAATGCCCTGAGCGATTTCAACGTCGCCAAGGCCAGACTGGAGCGTGCCATGGGGAGGATGTATCCGTAATTCTTAACCCCTCCCTTCCTCCCCTTAATTTAAGGGGAGGTGAGGTGGGGTTATATCAGTAAACGGTGATCAATGAAATACAGGTATTTTTCAAAGGAACAAGGATGAATATGAAGGGACTTACAATACTATTGCTATTAATAGTTTTTGTTGGAGGGTGCGGGTCGAGGGAATCGGTGAGTGTTGATAAGCCTTCCAGGACTCCGGCCCAAATTTCAGAGGAGAGACAGGTGGAGGTGGTCGAAGTGGTTCTGAGACCCATCTCCTACACCCTTTCAGCCGTGGGAAGTCTCAAAACTCCAGAGAATGTGACCATCAGCCCCAAAAAAGCGGGGATCATTCAGAAGATTCTCGTGAGGGAAGGAGATCGGGTCAAAAAAGGGCAGGTGTTGGTCCAACTGGATGAAGTGGATGCCAGACTCCAGGTAGAACGGGCGGAGGCAAGGGTTCAGGAGGCAGAGGCCTCCTTAGAGACCCATCGAAGTACGCTGGCCCGTTATCGGAAGCTCTTAGAATCGAAAGTGATTCCTCAACAGACTTATGACGACATCAGCCTGAAAGTAAAATTGGATGAGGCACGGTTAGCCCTCGCTAAGACAGAATTGAATCTGGCCAAACAAAATCTTATTGACCATCGAATCGTCTCTCCGATCGAGGGGGTCGTTAATCTCAAGATTGCCTCCTTGGGGGAACATGTCAATGTGGCACCCAAAGATGAGATAATGATGATTGTCCAGATGGACCCATTGGAGCTTGAGTTCTATATTCCGGAGAACTGGGCCGGAAAGATTCGGAAGGGTAACAGAATCCAATTCACGGTGAAGGCATTTTCTGAAGAGAAGTTTTCAGCCATCATCCAGTTTATCAGTCCAACGGCCGATCCCGCCACGAGAAATGTTAGGATGAAGGCTCTGGTCCAGAATCCAAGCTATCGATTAAAACCTGGTTTCTTTACGGAGGTCTCCATCCCCACGGGAGGGAATCCCAATGCCCTCGTCATCCCTGAGTCGGCCATTTTCAGCCAGGAAGGAAAGATGTTTGCTTTTGTGGTGAAGGAAGGGGTTGCCCTCCGGAGGGAAGTTGAAACCGGAACCCGGTTCGATGGAAAGGTGGAAGTTACGAAAGGGATTCAGAAAGGGGAACGGGTTGTCACCATCGGACACGAACAGCTCAGTGAAGGAATGAAAGTCAGGATCATTTCCAAATAAAAAGATTTATAAAACTTTAACTCAATTTAGTCACTTTTAACTTTAGTTCACTTTAGGCACTTATTATGTTTCTTTCAGATACCTCCGTTAAGCGGCCCGTAGTTGCAACGATGATCACCTTGGCCCTTGTTTTTTTCGGGGTACTCGGATATCAACGCATCGGGATTGATCTTTATCCTCAGGTCGATTTTCCCATGGTGACCATTACGACCACCCTCTTCGGTGCAGCGCCTGAGGTGATGGATACCGATGTCACCGATCCCATTGAAGAACAGGTGAATACTATCGAAGGGGTGAAACATATCACTTCAACGAGCGGGCATGGATTTTCACAAATCGTGGTGGAGTTTGAGCTCTACCGGGACATTGACTCAGCGGTTCAGGATGTGAGAGCGAAAGTGGATGTGGCTAAAAGGAAATTACCCGCTGATATTGACCCTCCAATCATTGACAAACTTGACATCAACGCGAGACCCATCCTCTGGCTTTCCGTTTCAGGAAATCTGCCTTCTCAGAAATTAGGGATGTTGGCTGACGAAGTGCTGAGACCCCAGTTCGAATCGATCAAAGGGGTTGGCAATGTGATGTTGGGGGGCTATACCAAGAGGGAGATCAGGGTGTGGCTCGATGGGAAGAGATTGGAAGCCTACCGGTTGACCTCCAACGATGTCGCAAGGGCCTTCTATACGAAAAATATTGAATTACCGGGTGGGATAATAGAGAGTGTGGACCGAGAATTTGCCGTAAGGAACTTGGGGGAACTGAGAAACATCGAGGAGTTCAACAATCTGATCATTACCTATCAAAACGGGGCACCTGTCAGGTTGAAGAACGTGGGATGGGCAGAAGATGGAACGGAACCGGTCAGAACCATAGCCCGATTTAACAGGGTCCCGGCGGTAGGAATGGGTATCATCCCTCGATCCGGAGCCAATGTGGTAGAAGTGGCCAGATGGGTTACGGCGAAACTCGATGAAATCAGGAAGACGCTCCCATCTGGAGTGGATATCCATATTTCGATGGATACATCGAAATTTATCGAGGAGGCAATACTCGATGTTCAATATGATATCTTCTTTGGCGGACTTCTGGCTGCTGGAATCATGTTTATCTTCCTCCTTAACATCCGAAGCACGATCATCGCCGCCATCTCCATTCCTACCTCTTTAATCACCAGTTTTGGAATTATGCATTTCATGGGTTTTACCATGAACTACATGACAATGCTCGCCCTTTCTATGATGGTAGGGGTGGTCATTGATAATACGGTCATCGTCCTGGAAAATGCATATCGACATATGGAGGAGGGTGCAGATCCGATGATGGCAGCGAAGGAGGGAACATCAGAAATTGCCTTTGCAGCAATGGCTGCTACCTTCTCCATTGCTGCTGTCTTCATCCCGGTGGCCTTCATGGGAGGGATGATCGGGCGATTCTTTTATCAGTTCGGTGTGACCGTTGCTGCCTCGGTCATTGCTTCCCTGGTGGTTGCCTTGATCCTGATTCCCATGCTCTGTTCGAGGTTTCTAAAGCTGGAATCGAAGCATGGCAGGGTCTATCAGTTTTTTGATCAAACCTACAACAGATTGGAAAACCGTTATCGAGGAGCCTTGGCCTTTTGCCTGAGGTACTGCTGGTTGATCGTCTTAGTCGCCGCCCTCATGTTCATCGGAAGTGTTGCAATCTTGATGAATCTAAAAAGAGAATTCGTCCCGAAATCGGATGAGGGGCGTTTCATCATTCGACTGGAAACCCCTGTTGGGTCCACCCCTTTCTATACAGATGAAAAATTGAGAAGGGTGGAAGATCTCGTCTTGGTGGTGCCGGAAACGGAGAAAGTTTTCGTCGCTCTCGGGATTGGTGAACGGAAAGAAGTAAATAAGGGCTTTGTGGTAGTGACGCTGAAGGATCGAAAGGAAAGGAAATGGTCCCAACATCAAATTATGGCAGAGATGCGAAAGAGACTGAGGACCATGCCAGGATTTAAAGCCTATGTTGAGAATATCTCACCAGTGGCCACGGCTGGAAGGAGAGGAGCTCCTCTTCAGCTCGATATCAAGGGAGCCGAGATGGAAAAGTTGGAGAAGATTTCCAACCGGATCGTTGAAGAGGTAATGAGGAGCCCGGGCATCGTGGATGTGAGTTCTGACTTGGAGTTGACCAAACCGGAAGTGAGGGTTCTGATCGATCGCAACAAAGCTGCAGATGTAGGAGTGGATGTGCGAGAAATCTCATCAGTGGTTCAACAATTGATCGGAGGTCAGGAGGTATCGAAATTTAAGGATGTTGAACGAGCCAAACGCTATGATGTGAGAGTGAGACTGATTAAAGACCAAAGGATGAGTCCCGAAGACATCTCCCAGATTTCCATCAGGACTCCAAAAGGCGGACTGATTAAACTAACTCAGGTGGTCAACATTGAGGAGGGGATTGGACCCAACCTGATCAACCGGAAGGATCGTCAGAGAAATGTGACCATTTATGCCGATACTGCCGGAGGTAAGACCTTGGGAGAAGCGATCTCAGATGTAGAGGCTTCGGCAAAAAACTATATTCCCTCTGATTATTCTTACAGCTTTACCGGGCAGGCAGAGGCTTTTAAAGAATCCTTTCAATATCTGATTATGGGCCTCATCCAGGCCATCATCATCATTTACATGATTCTGGCTATGCAGTTCAACAGTTTCCTCCACCCTTTTACGATTATGCTTGCTTTGCCATTAAGTACAGTTGGAGCTTTTGCCACTCTTTATTTAACCGGTGATACTATCTCCATTATCAGCATGATCGGAATGATCACCCTGACCGCTCTGGTCGTCAAGAATTCCATCCTTTTAGTCGATTACACGAATACATTGAGGGAAAGGGGGATGGAAAGGGATCAAGCCGTGCTTCGGGCTGCTCCCATTAGACTTCGACCCATATTGATGACGGCGGTGACGACCATGTTGGGAGTTCTTCCAGTGGCTTTGGGATATAGTGCTGGAGGTGAGGTGAGGGCCGGGATGGGAAGAGCTATATTCGGTGGCATGTTTGCCTCAACGCTCCTCACCCTGTTTGTCGTCCCGGTAGCCTATACCCTGCTCGATGATTTTCAGGGCAAAATAAGGGATCTGTTTAAAAGAAAAAAATAATAACACTTGAGTATAAGGTACTATCAACGCGCATTGCCTTTCCTCGGCAGGAGCGGGTCTCACTGTAGAAGCGATCAAATGATGGTGGTTGAGAGGAGAATATCGTTATCAACACATCTCGGATCAGTTCGATCATGAATAGGGATTAAATACACACACTTTCATTTTAGGCATATCTTTTTAGGAAGGAAATAACCGGCATAAAGATTGCATATTTTATTATTGCCCAATTAACCCTAATTTTAGAAATTCCTTTAATTTTAAGGGATTTTCTAATTTAAAGAATTATTACGGTTTAAATCCCGTTGACAAAAGTGATAAATCATGGTATTTTTTTGTCAGTTTTATGGGTGAGGATTGACATTTTATGAAACATGCAATCGCTTTTTTTTTATTTTTAGTCCTTCTATTTTTAGCAATCCCCGCTTCAGCCGGGATTTACCGGTATGAAGATGAAAGAGGGGTGATCCATTTCACCAATTGTCCAAGAGACCCCAGATTCAAACTCTATATCCGGGAGAGCAAGGAGGATGTGGGAGAAGAGACCCATTCCTCCTCCGGCATCCCCGCAAAAGATTTAAATCATTATGATTCATTGATTTCTGAGTTTTCAAGAAAATATCAGGTCGATTTTGCTCTGATCAAAGCGATGATCCGGGCAGAATCTGGATTCAACCCATTCGCTGTTTCGAGAAAGGGGGCGAAGGGGCTGATGCAATTGATGCCAGAAACCGCCCTTCGAATGAGTATATCGAATGTTTTTAGCCCTCGGGAGAATATTGAGGGTGGGGTGCGCTATTTTAAGTATCTCCTTTCTCTTTTTAATAATGACCTGCGACTCTCCTTGGCCGCCTATAACGCAGGGGAGAACCTCGTTTTTGAACGCCGTTCGATCCCCCCTTATCGTGAAACGATGGAATATGTTCGAAGAGTGTTGAACTATTATCAATCCTATAAGCAATAGCCCTGGAACATGAATTTCTGCCTTCTGTCCGCCTCAGAGAGAACAGCAATCAGGTGGTAGAAAGACCCTTTCATGGAAAAACTGAATCGCCAACAGATATTGAGCCTGCCAAACGGGGTAACTATCATCCGGGTTCTCGCCATTCCCGTCATCCTTTTCCTGCTCTTTTATCCCGGAAAAACCTATCAACTCATTACCGCACTCTTCTTTCTATTGGTGGCAATTACTGACACACTAGATGGATATCTTGCCAGAAAACGTGGGATGGTGACCACCCTGGGAAAATTTCTGGACCCACTCGCTGATAAACTCCTGATCGTCACCGCACTCATCGCTCTCATCCCGACCAGAGAGATTCCAGCCTGGATGGTTATTGTGATTGTCGGTAGAGAAATTTCGGTCACAGGATTGAGAGGGATTGCTGTCTCCCAGGGCATCGTTATTTCTGCCAGCACATTGGGAAAATACAAGACGGTCTTTCAGGTTGTTTCCATTTCACTCCTCATCCTCAATGGAAAATATTTTTCTATCGATTTTTACAAGGTAGGAATGGTTCTTCTTTGGGTCGCTTTGGGGGTAGCCCTTTTCTCCGCGATCGACTATTTCAAAAAATTCTTAAAAGCTATCATCGTCTAGGTTGAAAAGCACGACAATTCAGAATGTTGGTGATATCAGGGTTTTTACTCCGAACTCCTGTACGGAACGGTTTCAAACCGTTCCCTCCCGAACTCCGAACTGCTTTAAGATTTCACTGGAGTTTCCTGAGTTTTTGATATCAATTTTTTCTAATCTATTGAAACTGTTTGGTTAATTAAGAATTCACATGTTGGAAGGAAATTTTTTGCCAAGGCTAAAGATTCCTGAGTAAAATATCTGC
>JBFMAE010000202.1:0-8538 GCA_040756085.1 Thermodesulfobacteriota bacterium
CGCCTCCGGTTGCTTCCCACCCCGCCTCACGGCGACGCAGTTACCTTTAGCTATCAGGAGCGGGCATCTCCTGAGAAAGGACTTTCACCTTTCTGGTCGCACCTGCTTGCAGGCGCACGGATTCCTGTTTTCACAGGAAACTCTGGATTCCTGCTTCCTGAACCTGTCAGGAACAGGTTTCGCAGGAATGACCAAGAATGGCGTTTCCCGATTTTTTACCAGATCACCATGAATAAGTTTATTTTTGGTTATTTGGAAATTGGTTTATTGGGATTTATTTGGAGATTGCCTGTCTGCTGCAGGCAGGGGATTGGGTTATTGGAATTTAGATTATGACTGGAGGTAAAATGGGTTTTCGTTATACGATGATCGGAGCGGCAGTATGTATTTTTATCTTTTATCTAGGACTCATCCTCTCCCTTTTCTATTTTGTTGGTGGAAAAGGATTTTGGGACGCTTTAGCGCATCCTTACACTCTATTTTCTATCCGATTGAGCCTGATCGCTGCAACCATCGCAACATTTTTTGCTGTGCTCATTGGACTTCCATCTGCTTATGCTTTATCTCGCTTCGAATTTGTGGGTAAGCGAATTTTGGATACATTTTTAGAAATTCCTATGGTCATTTCACCCATCGCCCTTGGCGCCTCTTTCCTCGTCTTCTTCAATACTCCCTTAGGGGAATTAATCCAAAAAAAAGGCATTTTTTTTGTTTTCGAAGTCCCAGGCATTATCTTGGCTCAATTTGCTACGATTGCAGGTCTGGCAACACGATTGATGAAGGCCTCTCTGGATGAAATCTCACCGAGGTATGAAGCCGTAGCTCGATCCCTCGGATCCTCCCCATGGCAGTCCTTCTACCGGGTCACCCTTCCTCTTTCATTTCGGGGACTCCTCGCTTCTATCATCCTTTCCTGGGCAAAGGCATTTGGAGAATTTGGAGCCACGGTCACTCTTGCCGGTGCAATGCCAGGAAAGACGGAAACGATGCCCATTGCCATTTTTACTGCTTTAGCCTCTGCCAATATTGACAAGGCCATCGTTCTCATCCTCATCTTAGTGGGCTTTGGGCTCCTAACTCTTTATAGTGTCCGATTGACTGGAAAAAGATTCCGCTATGATTAGGATTGAAGGCCTCACCATCCTTTTTGATTCATTCAAGATAGTAGATCTCAATATCCAAATTGAGGAGGGGGAATTTCATTTCCTCCTCGGCCCAACAGGGAGTGGAAAAACCCTGATCCTTGAATCCATCATGGGACTACGTAAACCCAAGACGGGCAGGATCTGGATTGGCGATAGGGAAGTTCAAGGTCTGCCCCCGGAGCATAGAGGGATCTCTTATGTCCCGCAAGATCTGGCCCTCTTCCCACATTTAAAGGTAAAAGAGAACATCCTTTTTGGAATCAGGGCAAGAGATCTGGACATGAAGATCTATGAAGAATATGTCCACACCCTCGTAGAAGTGATGAAGATCAATCCTCTTCTCGAACGATACCCTGCCCATCTCAGTGGAGGGGAAAAGAAACGAGTGGCCCTTCTCAGAGCGTTGGCCCCCAAACCGAAACTCCTTCTTCTCGACGAGCCCCTCTCTGGCCTCGATTCCCCCATTAAAGCCGATATTCAACATCTTCTAAAAAATCTCCATACCTCCTTTCATACAACTACCCTCTGTGTCACCCATGACTTCGAAGAGGCATACTTTTTAGGTGATAGGATAACCATCTTTATGGATGGGAAGATGGAGCAGGTCGGAAAAAGAGATGATGTTTTCTTAAGACCTAAGTCTAAAAAGGTGGCTCAATTTTTAGGTGCAAAAAATCTCTATCGGGCAAAGGTCCTAAAGAACGAGGAATCTTCTCAACGATTGATCCTCGGGGTCAACGGTCTCAAATTCTCGATTCCAATAAGTTTGTATCAGGATAAGGTGGAGGTGGGAAAAGAGGTCGATCTCTTCATTCGGCCTGAAGAGGTGATGATCATCCGTGAAGGGAAACCTATAAAGGACTCCTTAAAACGAAATATATTTTTAGTTAAAATTATTGATATTGGCGATAAGAGAAGATATCACACTGTTTACCTTCAAACGATAGAAGGGAAGACTCCCATTGAAGTTGCCATCCCCCATTATGCCTTCCGAAATTTGGATCTTTCGATTGGAAAAATTGTTAATGTGGCCCTGAGAGAGGAATCCCTCTGGGTGATGGAATAAGCGGGGAACGGTTTAAAACCATTCCCTACTGGCTGGCCTCTCCATTCCCTCTTTAAATATTCTTGACGAAGCCATCGTTTTATGAGATGGTTACAACACAGTGATAGGTTTTACAAACAAAAGGAGAAATTGGATGGGCGCCCACAAAGAATTCGCTACCAAAGATGATTTAGAGAAATCCTTAGGAAAATTTAAGGGAGAGATTATTCATGAATTTCATCTGATCTCAGAAGGATTGATGGATCATATTAAGCTCTTAGCTGAGGGGCATTCTGGAGTTGTAGAGAGACTTGACCGGATGGAAACAAGGTTTAATGGAGTAGAGAGCAGACTTGACCGCGTGGAAAACAGACTTGACCATATGGAGAAAGAGAACGAACGTCAACACATAGAGACACGTGCCTTGATTAAAATCTCATTCTCTGAACTTGAAAGGCGTCTTTCAGACCTTGAAACACAGATGAAAGAAATGCAGGAATGGAGGAAACAGCTTCAAGGTAGGCTTCAGATTTAACCTGCCTCTTTTAGGACAGGATCATAAAATTTAAGAAACTTTTTACATTTTCTCGATAGAACATTCTCACTTCTCTTCGTCCTCAATATGAATCTCGATACGTTTAGATTTTTGGCAACCTTTTAAGGATGAAAGCATCCCTTTGACCGTTTTGGTTAGAAAATCTTTGACGAAGGGGGTCATGGGAATTGGTTTTCCATCCACCCTTAGGACAATCTCTTTTTCTTTTTTCGATTTGAGGAACTCCTTCTCAATAAAGTTGGAAAGCCCCTTCATATCATAAAGGTGAAAACAGGGAACACCGACATTAAATTTCTTGTTCGAAACGATCGCGACGAGGTTATCTTTTTTTGAGCAGAGAAGTTCTTTGTGTTTTTCCCTTCGGAAGATCTCGATCTTAGGTTGGATATCCTTTTTATATCCTTCTGAAAGAATAAGGTCCACGTCCTCAATTAATTTCCCCCGAATCTCATCCAAAGTTAAGTCCTTCTCCACATCTCGAATTAAGGCTACCTTATTGGGCGATGAGATGACCACCGTATGGGCCCCTGCCTGTTTGTGGCGCCAGCTATCCTTTCCCTCTTTATCCACTTCAAACCCATGGGTATCGTGTTTCACCGTAGCGACTCGATATCCCCTCCGGGTCAACTCCGGAACCAGTTTTTCGATCAGGGTCGTCTTTCCACTATCCGATTTTCCAACGATAGAAATAATCGGTATCACCAACTTCCGCTCCTTTTTGAAAAAATTGATTTCTATGGATTCTATCCCGCTTTTACGCTCACATGGAATAATGGAATGTTGGAATACTGGAAGATTGTTTTTTTTCAAGGAATTAAACCCAATATTCCATCTTTCCATTATTCCACTATTCCAGTCAAAAGCTTCGGTCCAGCAATTGAACCTTCACTTTCTCCCCTGCCCTGACCATCTCCTGTTCTTCAGGAATGACGATCAGACCATTCGCTTTCACCATGGATCGTAAGATCCCCGAACCTTGCTCCCCCGTGGTGGTAACAAAATAGCAACCTTTTTCAAAAGAGACGGATCCTCTGATGAAATGGCGTCTTCCAGATTTCTTCCAGATATCCTCTTTCAAGATCGCATTAATAACAGGCCGAAAGAGTTGACGATGGCCCATCATTTTAAGAAGCGAGGGTCTTACGAACTGCTCAAAAGAGACCATGGAAGAGACGGGATTTCCTGGGAGACCAAAAACTGGTTTTCCTCCGATCGTTCCAAAGGCCAAAGGCCTCCCCGGCTGCATGGCCACTTTCCAGAAGACCATCTCCATTCCCAGATCGTTCATAACGTCTTTGACGAAATCATAATCACCGACAGAAACCCCTGCCGAAGAGATGATCACATCAGCCCGAATGCCCTGACGAAGCTTTTCTCCAATGTCTTCTTTCTTATCTTTTGCAATGCCAAGCTGAATAGGGATCGCACCACAATCATTTACCTGAGCAGCCAAGGTATAGGAATTGCTGGAGACGATCTTGCCTTCATCCAGATCACCGTCCACATCGACCAGTTCCTCTCCGGTGCAGAGGATGGCCACCATCGGCCTTTGATAAACAGAGACAAAAGAACGTCCCACTGAAGCAATCATTCCTATCTCTGCCGGACGGATTAAATCCCTTGCAGAGATGACACGGTCCCCTTTTCTTACATCCTCTCCAGCGTTTCGGATGTTTTCACCAGGAGAAACGGCGTTGAAGATCAAGACGAATCCATCCCCTCTCTCTGTCTCTTCAACAGGGATGACGGTATCCGCTCCTTGGGGGATAGGAGCACCCGTCATAATTCGAATCCCCTGTCCTCTCTGGAGTCTCTTTTTTGAAATAAAACCTGCCGGAAGATCCTCGATGACCTCCAGCCTTACCGGATGATCCGGGGAGGCCTTCTGAATATCTTCGGATCTCACTGCATAACCATCCATAGCCGAGTTATCCAGGGGTGGGATATCTCTGCTAGCGTAAACATCCTCAGCAATCACCCTTCCCAAGGCATCCAGAATAGAGACCTTTTCAACCCCTAAGGGCTGTATGTGTGAAAGAATTTTCTCTAACGCCTCGTCTACGGTAATCACAAATTAAATATAACATAAAATAGACCTCATGGAAATGGAAAGCCTCCCAAGTTTTGAGTTAACAACATATTGTGCTATGATTGGAATGATGAAGAGAAGGAAACCTGATCAATTTTTCCGTGTCATTTTGAATAGCACTGCTGACGGTGTTTTCACCATTGATAGCGATGGGAAAATCACTTTTTTGAATAAGGCGGCTGAAGAAATCACGGGGTTTTCAATGAAGGAAGCTCTGGGCCGTTATTGCTTCGACATCTTCAGAGCAGATATCTGCCAAACCCGATGTGCCCTAAAGGAGACTTTAAGGACGAAGAAGGAGATAACGAACCGTCCTGTCACCATCCTCAATAAGGAGGGAAAGAAAATTCCCATCAGCATTAGCACAGGCGTGTTAAGGAATGAGAAGGGCCAGATCATTGGCGGGGTGGAAACATTTAGGGACCTTTCAACGATTGAGGAGCTTAAAAAAGAACTCTCCCAAAGGTATACATTGGGCGATATTATCAGTAAGAATCACCTGATCCATGAGATCTTTAATATTCTCCCCGATATCGCAGAAAGCGACAGCACGGTGTTGATTCAAGGGGCAAGCGGTACAGGGAAAGAACTCTTTGCAAAGGCTATCCACACCCTAAGTCGAAGAAAAACAAAGCACTTCATCAAGGTGAATTGTGGAGCTCTTCCGGACACATTGCTCGAATCAGAGTTGTTCGGGTATGTGAAGGGGGCTTTCACTGATGCGAAGAAGGACAAGCCAGGAAGATTTGCCCTTGCCAATGGAGGGACGATTTTCCTCGACGAAGTGGGCGACATGTCTCCTTCCCTTCAGGTAAAGTTGCTTCGGGTACTTCAGGAAAAAGAATATGAACCGTTGGGTTCAGCTAGTCCCAGGAAGACAGATGTCCGAATCATAGCGGCGACCAACAAAGATCTCTCAAGACTTGTCAGCATAGGTAAATTCCGTGACGACCTTTTTTATAGGCTCAATGTGGTGAAGATCGAGCTTCCTCCCCTTTCACAGAGGAAAGAAGACATCCCATTGCTGATTAACGCCTTTATCCAGAAATTCAATGCCAGAATGGGAAAACAGATCTCCGGCATATCTGATGAAGCTCTCCGCTTATTACTGAGATACGATTTCCCCGGGAATGTGAGAGAGCTCGAAAATATCATCGAACATGCCTTCATTCTGTGTAAAGGGGATCAGATTGATTTGGATTGTCTCCCCAGGGAGCTAACTGGAATTCCAGCCAAAACAGACACCTTTCTTTCCATCAAAGAAGAAACTCCTTTGGGAAAAGCAGAGGCAGAAGTGATCGAAAAGACTTTGAAGAAATACAATGGAAACCGCATTAAGACAGCCCAGGAACTGGGCATCGACCGTACGACCCTGTGGAGAAAGATGATAAAGTACGGCCTCATTTAAAAGTTTCAAATATGCAACTTTTATGTTGCATCAGTTTCAATTTCACAACGTAAAAACCGCTCTCTTTCAATAAATCCTGCGACCTACCCATTCATTTAAATTACCGATATTACAAGTCTTTTCTTCCTTTCTTCGTTGCTGGCATCCTTTTTGCTGATTAAGTTAGGTGATGATAAAAATTGCCATTCCCCTTTTCGGAAACAGGATTTCTCCGCGTTTTGACTTCTCTCCGGAGGTGTGGATCATCACGCTGGAGAATGGAGAGGTGATCCAGCAGGAGAAACTTCCCATGACGAACCTCAATCTTCCTCAGCGCCTGGACCAATTAACTGCGAATGGTGTGAATCAGGTCATCTGTGGTGGAATCGATGGGTTCTGTATAAATCAATTGGGAAGCAAAGGGATTGGTGTCTTGCACAATGTCGTCGGGGAGGCTGGGGTAGCTTTTAATCTATTTCTCAAGGGAAGACTTCGACCCGGTCTTTGTTGTGAAAAAAGGAAGGGGAGAAGTATGTGTGGATGGAGGAAAGGCCCGCCTTGGAAGGAGGGTACAAACTGAATTTCAAATTCAAATGTTAAAACTCAAATTTCAAACTGTTGAGGAGAACTTAAATGAACGGAGAGAAGTGTGAAAAGGACACAATCTGTGAAACCTGTAATCAATCCAGTTCGTGCAGCCAGCAGGAGAAAGAAGCTCATGCTCAGGAGAGATTGAAATCAAAACTCTCCCATATAAAACACCGAATCATGGTGATGAGTGGAAAGGGAGGTGTTGGGAAAAGTACGGTAGCAACGAATTTAGCAGTTTCTCTATCTTTGGATGGACTCGATGTAGGACTTTTAGATGCAGACATTCATGGTCCCAATATTCCCAAGATGCTGGGAATTGAGTCGAAACATGTGATCGGATCCGGAATGGGAATGATTCCCGTGGAGGTCTTCCCGAATTTAAAGGTCATTTCAATGGCCTTTTTCATCGGAGATCGGGATGACCCAGTGGTCTGGAGAGGACCTATCAAACACAATGCCATTAGCCAATTTTTAGGAGAAGTAGAGTGGGGCCCCCTTGATTTTCTCATTGTTGATCTTCCTCCTGGAACGGGAGATGAGCCGCTCAGTGTGGCACACCTGATAAAAAATGTGGATGGGTCAATTGTGGTAACCACCCCCCAAGATGTTGCTCTCCTCGATTCCAGAAAGGCCGTCACCTTCAGTCGAATACTTACCATCCCAGTGATCGGGATTGTTGAGAATATGAGCGGGCTGATTTGCCCTCAATGTCACAAGGAGATTCCCCTCTTTAAGAAAGGGGGCGGTGAAAAGGCAGCACGGGAAATGAAAGTTCCTTTTCTGGGTAGAATCCCCATCGATCCTGAGATGGTCACCAACTGTGATAGAGGAATGCCATTTGTCATGTCTTATCCGGATTCCCAGGCAGCCAAGGCTTTCCAGGAAATAAATAGCCGCGTCAAGGCATATGTGGGTTTCAGAAAGATTGAACACAAATTAGAAAAGGAAAAATTCCCATACCATTTTCCAAAAACAGGAGGTGAAGAGATGAAGAGAATTGCATTGGCTTCAGAAGATGGTTCCGGTCTTGAGGGATCTCTCAGTGCCCATTTTGGGAGATGTCCTTTCTATACCTTTGTTAATGTGGAAGGAGACCGAATATTAGGTTTTGAGGTAGTGAAGAATCCTTATTTTCCAAATCATCAACCGGGAGTCATTCCCCAGTTTATCCATTCACAAAAGGCAAACGTTATGATTGCTGGTGGAATGGGGCCGAGGGCAATCGACTTTTTTACCCAATTTGGGATCGATGTTGCTACAGGGGCTCAAGGAAAGGTAAGGGATGTGGTTGAGGCTTACCTCAGAGGAGAAATTCAGGGAGTTGTTGCCTGTGAGCATCACGAGCATGATCATGGATGCGAGGAGGAAGGGCGATGAAAATTGCTGTCAGCGCAACAGGAAAAGACCTTAATTGCCAGATCGATCCGAGGTTCGGAAGATGCCAGTATTTTGTCTTTGTCGATCCTGAAACCATGGAGTTTGAAGTTTTCGAGAATGAAGGATTAATGGCCATGGGGGGTGCCGGGGTTCAGGCCGCACAACTTATTGTTCAGAGAGGAGCGACCGTCCTAATTACTGGCAATCTCGGACCCAATGCGGCCTCTGCCCTTTCAGCTTCGGGGATTAAAGTCTATCTGGTACCTGGTGGGACAGTCAAAGATGTTATTGAGGGCTATCGAGCGGGAAGTCTCCGTGAGGCCAGTGGAGCAACGGTTCCTCCTCACT
>JBFMAE010000203.1:0-18958 GCA_040756085.1 Thermodesulfobacteriota bacterium
GAATGTACTACCTCTATTTCCAGAACCTCGTTCACCCACGTTCTAACCTGGGTCAAGAAGCTCTCATCTACCTCCTCTTGGGCTACCATTTCAATCTGCGTGCCCATTCGACAACTCATCTACTTGGCTGTTAAAAAGGCCGTTGATGGCTTACAGTGACAGTATTTTCGAGGTTTTGGAAGGAAGATATAAGCTATTGAAATAATTAAATGTGATTGGTGGCGGTGCAGAGATTTGAACCCCGGACACTGCGGATATGAGCCGCATGCTCTGACCACCTGAGCTACACCGCCAACACCGATAAATTTTAACCAATCTCTCTCAATTGTCAATCAAAATATTAAAATATTAAAATTAGAGTAATCCCTCAGAAGCTGTGAAAAAATTAGTCTCATAATAAATTCGGCCTAAAAGGATGGGCCGCTTTCCGAAATTTTAGAATTGCGTCATTACAATTTATAGGCAACATTCTTAGGCAGTAAAGTTACGAAATTAATGTAGTTTTGGCCTCGTCGCTTAACCCTATCCTATAAGGTTTCACTCTAAAGTTTCTCCAATCGACCCATCCTTTTGAGTGAAGACCTATTTTTTTCTCAAATTCTAATTTTTTCACAGCTTCTGACGCAACACGAGATAATTTATTTTTTAGTTGAACAAAGTAAGCTTTTATTCTAATATTTAATATTGTATATGAAAACCACTGGAAGAAAAATATTAGTCGTTGATGACAATGTAGAATTTGTTGGTTTAATTAGAAATATTTTGGAAAGGAAAAATTTCAGGGTTTCTATCGCCTTGGATGGGAAAACGGCCATTGAAAAGATATTATCGGATGTTCCCGAACTCATTCTTCTAGATCTGAAATTGCCTGATATCCCAGGCGAGGAGGTATTAAGAAAAATTAAAGAGATTAACAAAGATATCGCTATCGTCGTTATCACTGGCTATGGAGGAGAACAGGTTGCAGTCGATATGATGAGAAGAGGGGCAATCGATTTCCTCTCCAAGCCCATCGAGAACGAAGTTCTTCTTACATCCATAAAGAACGCCTTAGAAATTCGGGATGCCCAAATAGAGGATAGACGGTTTGATCGATATCCCTCCCTCGAAAAGTTCTTCCCATTTCTGGCACATGAGATTAGAAATCCGCTCCACGCAATTTCCGGAGCTCTTGCTATCATTCAAAGGCGATCTGATTTGAAGGATGATCTGCTTGCTCAATCCATAAAAATTATTAATGAAGAGGTTCTACATTTAAACGATTTTGTGCAGGAATGTCTAAATTTTGTAAGGCCTCCCAATATTGTCCGCTTCATTGAAGTGGAAATCAACGAGGTCGTTTCTGTAGTGATCAATATTATTTCACATATATTCGAATCAGAATCTAAAAAAATCAGGATCATAACGGATATGGATCCTTATCTTCCAAAGATCTACGCCAATTATGAAGAGATCAAACAGGCCTTTTTGAATATTATGAAAAATGCCTTTGAGGCCATGCCTGAGGGAGGAGAATTCACCATAAAGGCTCGCCAGAAATCGGATTTACCAAAATACATGGAAATTATTTTTATCGATAATGGAATTGGAATTAAGAAAGAAAATATGAGGAAGATTTTTGAACCATTTTTTACCACCAAACTCAGGGGAACCGGATTGGGGTTGTCCATCTGCCGAAGAATTATTAACGAACGACATCATGGGAAAATTTACATAGAGAGTGAAGAAGAGAAAGGAACAACGATCAAGGTTGAATTACCCATAGGCCAAAGGGTGGGAGATTAGGTGATGGTGTTTCGTCCATCCATTTTAGTTGTCGATGATGAACCCAATTCCCTTTTTGGAATCTGTCAGGTTTTAGCCGATGAGGGATTTCAGACCTTTCCAGCTAAAAATGTGAGAGAGGCGTTAGAAAGGCTGCAAACCGATTCGGTCAATCTTATCATCACAGATGAAAAAATGCCTGACCTGAGTGGAATGGAACTCCTTTTGGAAGTTAAGAAAACCCATCAGCACATTCCGGTGATACTCATCACGGCTTACGGTTCAGTTTCGATGGCTGTCGAAGCATTAAAAAATGGTGCCTTCTATTTCTTCGAAAAGCCTATCTTCGATAAGTTGGAAAGGTTTTTTATTATCATCCGGCAGGCCCTCAAAACGCAAGAGATGGAGAAAGAAATCGATTATCTTCGGAAGGAGGTCACTGAAAAATATTCTTTTCCTAATATCGTCGGCAATCACCCCAAGATGTTGGAGATTTTTGGAATCATTAGTAGGGTTGCAGAGACTGATGCTACGGTTCTGATACAAGGAGAGAGCGGGACCGGAAAGGGTCTCATCGCAAAGACAATCCATTATAACAGCTTGAGAAAAGAAAAACCTTTAGTTACAGTCAATTGCGGAGCTTTGACGGAGAGCCTTCTCACCAGTGAACTATTTGGTCATACGAAGGGAGCATTTACAGGTGCTATAAAAGATACCGTCGGTCGTTTCCAAGCGGCAGATGGAGGGACATTGGTCTTAGATGAAATTGGTGAGGTTCCGATCAATCTTCAAAAGACACTTTTAAGAGTGATCGAGGAAAAGGAGTTCGAGAAGGTTGGAGAGAGTCGACCAACAAAAGTTGATGTTCGAATCATTTCTACCACCAATCGAAATCTTCAGGAGGAGTTAGCAAAAGGAAATTTCAGAGAAGATCTTTATTATAGACTAAGTATTGTTCCCATTACAATACCGCCACTTAGAGAGCGCAGTTCAGATATTCCCTTGCTGATCGAATATTTTCTTAAGAAATTCCAGAAGGAGAAAGTCCCTGTTAGAGTTGAACCAGAAGTAATGGAACAATTGAAAGCTTTTTCTTGGTCCGGAAACGTAAGAGAGTTGGCTAATATTGTTCAACAGATGATTGTATTCTGTAGAAGAAATACCATTACTATCGATGATCTTCCACCCCATCTTTTTCTCAGGGAGGGAGTGAAACAGAGGAAAGAAGGGGGAAAGGTCCAATTGATGAAGATGGTTTCTGACCTTGAGAAAAAGTGGATTGTCAACAAGCTGATGGAGGCCGGTTGGAACCAGGAAAAAGCGGCAAAACTTCTTTGTATCACTCGTAAAATGCTTACCAACCGAATCAACAAGTATAATATCAAATTACAAAAGAATAGATGGTCCAATCCTAAGATTTGGCAGTAATTTTGCGTTAAAAATAATTATGCCTCATAATTGGATTCTCCTAATCGACCCATTTAACAACCTATTAAATGCCTATCGTATGATTTTAGGAGAAGAGGAGTATCTAGTCGAAACTGCATTAAATTTGGAGGATGCATATCAACTCTTTAACAAAAGGAAATATTCTGTAATCATTACAGAATATTTTCCTCCATTTGAGATGACCGATTATATGATCCAATGGCTGAAAAAGAATGTTCCTGAAACTTATATCATTATGGTTACCAACACGACCGTAGATGAGAAAACGTATGAAAAACTTTTTACATATGGTGTAGATGATTTTATTTTAAAGCCCTATTCTCCGGAGAAGATTCTCGTTCATATTAAGAAGGGTATAAAGCAAAAGGATTTAATTCTTAAAAAGCAAGAACTGGAAAGGCTTAGCCTACTTGAACCAATCACTGAAGATATTCGGGGGGGTGTATTTAACACAATCTTTTTTAAAAGGTGTCTTCGACAAGAGATTAAGAGGGCAAAGCGTCATCAACACCCATTTTCTCTGTTATTAATAAAAATACCACCCAAGGAGAAAATGGGCGACCGCTTTGACAGTTTTTACATGGAACTTGTAAAAATTGTCAAAAGATATACAAGAGAAGAAGATATGGTTGGTAAAAATAATGGGGAGTTAGGGATAATTCTCCCTGAAACAGACCAAATCGGATCTAAGGCTTTAATCCATAGGCTTTTGAACTTATTTCATACTCATCCCCAATTTAAATCCAACGACGCTTTAAAGCCCTACGTTCAAACCTTATCTTTCCAATCCTTTACATACCCAGATCAGTTTGCCATTCCCGAATCCCTAAAGACTGTTTTGGAGGAGTTAGATAAAGAATATCTTTATCATCAATAATCCATCCGCTTATCCTACCCCTTTAGCTCAACGATAAAACCATATGTTATTATTTAAGCAATTTAACCATCGTTAGCCTTTTGGTTCAACAATTGCGCCAAAAAGTAAATTTTAACAATAATCGAGATTTTTTTGGAAAACTCTCTTTTTAAAATAATTTTATAAAAACAATAGATTAAAAAGAAATAACAGAATATCATCTCTTTGGTATAGTAATTGCTCAGAAAATAGAAAAGAATAGCACGAATGACAGCGAATGACACGAATAGGTTTTATTCGTGAAATTCGTTCGCAGTGATCATTTTCATCATTCGTGGGTGCCCTCTGGGCATGATGAATTGCCTATCAAATATTAAAATCAATTTCTTAAAGTTACTCGAATGTCGAAAGAAACGATTCTCATACTGGATGAAGATTTTCATACCCAATGGACGTTAAAAACGCTACTGGAAAGCGAAAAATATATTGTCTTGGCTGTTGACACTGTTGAAAGAGCCTTACAAAATTTTAAAGAATTTGAAGTTTCCGGTCTCATCATCGAGCGTCACATCAATCATAACAATCCTCCTGAAATCATTCGAGAATTAAAAAAGAGTTTTCCAGAACTCTATGTCATGATGCTCACTCACGAAAATTTAGGAGAGAAGGAATATAAGAGAATCATAAGTGCTGGTACCGATGATTTATTTCTGAAGCCAATTTCAAGCGAAAAAATTCTCATCCATCTCAGAAAAGGATTAAAGCAGAGGAAAATATTGCTTCATAAAAAACGTTTAGAACAAAGATTGAATCAGATAAAGATGAATAGCAATATTCGAGAGGTCGCTTAGGGGGAAGATGATTTATCCACCAATAAGTTATTGATCTAAGAGAGGGAATGAACCCTTGGAGTACGAAAATGGAAGCGAGAGAAATATTAAAGAAATTAGATAGTCCTTCTGATATCATCTACCCATTTGATAAGGAGAGCAAGGCATTTGCGCTTTTTCAGAAGATTAAAGGAGCCATGCTTAATGTGCCAGATTTAGACGAAACCTGCAAGGCTATTTTGGATGCGGTAATGGATGAAATAGATGCTGAAAACTGTTCCCTGATGTTGAAGGACCCGATCTCTGGTAATTTGACCGTCCGTGCAGCCCGCGGGAAGAATGAAAAAAAGAGTGTCTATTATCCAGACCGATCAGGCAATGGGAAACGATTTAAATCAGGAGAAGGGGTTGCGGGTTGGGTCCTAAGAGAGGGACAAGCAATCATGCTGAATGATGTCAATAAGGAACCTCGTTTTGTAAAAGTAGCGGGGTTAAATAATAGGGTCAACTCCCTCATCTGTTTTCCAATACGAGAAAAAGATCAGGTCGTCGGGGTCTTCAACCTCAGTCATTCTCAGAAAGGAGCTTTTAATGAAGGAGATAAGTTGGCTCTATCCTATATTTCCAACCAGGTTGGGGCTGCTCTGACCTCCGCCCGTTTCTTCTTGGAAATCAAAGAAATAAACAGGTTGATGAAGGATTCCAGGAACGTTTTTTCTAAAGAGAAAGTGGTTCCGATCTCCCCTCCTTCACCTTCCACTTTTGTTGAGGTGGGTGAGGTGACTAAAGAGGAGGGGATTTTTATTTACGCCAGTGACAAGATGCATCGGATTAAAGAAATTATTGATCAGATAGCCAATACGGACGTCACGGTGCTAATCCAGGGGGAGAGCGGGGTGGGTAAGGAGGTGGTTGCCCGCTCGATCCACCTAAATTCATTTCGTTGCGAAAAACCCTTTGTTAAGGTGAATTGTGCTGCTCTCCCTCAAGAACTTCTGGAGAGTGAGCTTTTCGGTTATGAAAAGGGTGCTTTTACAGGGGCCTATCGTCAGAAACCAGGAAAATTTGAACTGGCCAACGGTGGGACCGTCCTTTTAGACGAGATTTCAGAAATGAGTCTTTCCCTCCAGGGTAAACTTCTCCAAGTCCTTCAAGACAGGGAGTTTTCGAGATTAGGAGGCAAAAAGGATATCCGAGTAGATGTGCGAGTATTAGTAGCGACCAATAAAAATATTGAAGAAGCGGTCAGGAGCGGTCGATTCCGTGAAGATCTTTATTACCGTCTGAATGTCGTCAATATTACCATCCCTCCATTGAGGGAGAGGAGAGAGGAGATTCCTATCTTTGTTGAGTATTTCTTAGAAAAATTTGGAAAGAAATATAATAAAAAGGTAAAACCCTTACCCGAACAGATGATGAAGGTTTTCCTTCAGCATCATTGGTTCGGAAATGTACGGGAATTGGAGAACGTGATCCAGCGACTTGTCGTCCTGGGAAACGAAAAAGCGATTATCGAAGAATTGGCTCCAGAGATGGAGCAAGATTCTCATTCAGAAAAAAAGAAAATGGCTCTAAGTAAAAAAATCTGGCCTTCTTTGAAAGATATTCATCGGGAGGCCATTAAACAGGCGGAGTCTGAGATTATCCTAAAGGCATTAGAGATGACGAACTGGAACCGTAAGAAAGCAGCCCATCTATTGAATATTAGCTATAAAGCCCTCCTTTATAAAATTAAAGAATGTGGCCTAAATAAACGATTTATTCCCCAAGCATCATAAATTTTAATCCATATTTCGAGTTTTGCGGGAATAGACGAGTGACAAATCGTAGGGGATTATTATTCCTTAAGAAACGATTTTCTTTTTTTGTTGAATGAATTTGAAAAAAGGGAATCAAATTCATAATTTTTTTTAAAAATTGAGTAAAGTTGAAATGATTTACCACTTTTTCCTATTTTTATACCACTATTTCCCCTGCTTTTTAAAAGGTTTAAAAAATATTTGCAAATAGAGTTAAGGGAAATTCATTTAATTTCACTCGATTGTTCAATAGGCAATAAATTATCCCTAATTGGCATAAAGATTGCTGATTCTCTGGCTGTTATGAAGGATATTTATCAAATCATTTTCTCTAATAGTTCTAAGATGAATAAAATCAAGGCGATCATTGATGAAATTGCCAAGACCGATATTACGGTTTTGATTAAGGGTGAGAGCGGGGCCGGAAAAGAACTGCTGGCTCAGGCCATCCATTCAAATTCTCAACGGAAAGATAAGCCGTTCATCAAGGTGAATTGTGCAGCGATTCCTAAAGGGCTTCTTGAAAGTGAACTCTTTGGGTTTGAAAAGGGCGCCTTTACAGGAGCACATTTTAAAAAACCAGGGAAGTTCGAATTGGCCAATGATGGGACGATCTTGTTGAATGATATCGGTGAAATGGACATTTCCATTCAGGCAAAACTTTTACAAGTCCTACAAGATGGCATGTTTTCTCGTTTAGGAGGAGATGGAGATGTGATGGTCAATACCCGTGTGATCGCTACCACTAAGGATCATCTTGAAAAGACGATGATGGAAGGACATTTCCGTGAAGACCTATTTTTCAGGATCAATGTTATCAACATCACCGTTCCGCCCTTAAGAGATCGTAGAGAGCAAATTATTCCTCTTTCACAGTTTTACTTCAATTTTTATAAAAAGAAGTATGAAAGGGATGTACCGCCGTTTTCGTCAAAGGTGATCAATGCCTTTAAAGAATATGCTTGGCCCGGGAATATCCGTGAATTGGAAAATATGATTAAACGGATGGTCATATTCGGGGAGGAAGATACGGTTCTACATAACATTTCCAGTAATAGATTGGGTGATGAAATGGATCCTGAATCCTATGGAAATTTGTCCTCAAACCCCTTAACAGAAAAGAAATGCTTCGATTTGAAAGAGGTGGGAAGAAAAGCGGCGGAAGTTGCGGAGAAGGAGATTATTCAGAGCACTTTACAAGAGACTCATTGGAACCGAAAACAGGCCGCCAAATTGCTTCGTATAAGTTACAAGGCATTGCTGTATAAGATCCAGAAATACCATTTAGATGATCTAAGAGGAATTTGAGCATCGGTCAAGAAGAGGGGCATTTAGGAGGCGTGGGGATGGAAAATTTAGGGGATAAGTTCGAAGGTGGACCCGAGACAGCATTCAGCAGAGTCCTGAACCGAGATCTATTTCTTTTTCTTCTGGATCTTGAGGTAAAACGCGCTCGACGTTACCAGAATTTTCTTTGTCTAATGTTTCTTAAAATTAAACAATGTTCGAAAAATAACAGTGTTTTGGATTTCCGCACCTGTTACGAAACGTTGAGTGATTTACTGACAGTAGAGATGCGTGAGAGCGACATACTCGGTTCGATAACAGAAAATAAACTGGCTATACTCCTTCCCTATACAGATGTGAAGGCAGGAAACCGTGCGAAGTCCCGATTTGAAGACACTTTGAAATATTACGACTTTAAAAATAGAGGTTTTGAGGTGATGATCGAACAGATCTGTTTTCCAGTAAATGGAACGAATGCTATGGATCTAATTAAAAAGGTACTTGGAGGAGAAACAGCATAATGTTTTGCCAAATGCTACGCTCTTTGTGCTGTGCGTGATGTCTTCCAAAGTAAGGAGGTGGAGATGAAAAGATTAGGGTCCATCGGAATCATAGGGTTATTGGTCTTTTTCATATCGACTTCAATCGCTTTCCCTCAAGTTGACAAAGAGGTTCTTTCGAAAAAAGAATCCAAGGCAGAGGTGGCTGCGGATAGCCCCAATTATGTCATCGGGGCGGAGGATGTTCTTTATATCCATGTATGGAAAGAAGAGGCCTTGTCCAGGACGGTTCCGGTAAGGATGGATGGAAAAATATCAATCCCTCTCATCGATGAGGTTCATGCTGCAGGGCTCACCCCTCACCAATTAAAAGAAATTTTGATACAAAAGCTAAAACAATTTATTGATAGCCCTAATGTCTCTGTGATTGTTTCAGAAACAAACAGCTTTAAAGTTTTTGTTTCTGGTCAAGTAAGGAATCCAGGGCTCTACCGCTTGAAGAGCGAGACATCCATACTTCAAATCATTCCCATGGCGGGGGGATTTACTGATTGGGCCGATCAAAAGAAGATTTTGATTCTCCGGAAAGAAGATGGAAAAGAGAAGCGAATTACCGTCAATTATAAGAAGATCGTGAAAGGTGACGATTCAGGGTCAAACATCATCCTAAAATCAGGGGATACCATTATTGTCCCATAATAAGAGGAAATATGAGGATAACAAAAAAGATGAATTGGATTAGGTGGTTAATACTTTTTCCAATAATTATATGCACACCAACGATTGTTCATGCTTGGGCAAAAGATATCCTTTTGCATTTTCAAACCTATATCACAGTTCAGGAGGAATATAACAGTAATATCGACCTAACCCCCAACAGATTCAAAAGAGATGATTTTATTACCACGATCTCTCCCGGATTTAAATTTTCTACAACACCCAAATCACCTGTTACGGGTGAATTCCGGCGGACTCCAACGGCTGAAGAAAGGTTTGGGCTTGATTTGGACTTTAATGCAGGATTCGTCTTTTATGGCAAGGAACACGAGGATAATTATATCAGTCTCAACGGAACACTCAACGCCTGGTATTCCTTCACCCCCAATCTCTCTTTCCGGGTTAGGGATTACCTTATTCGGTCTGACGAAATAAGAGAAACAGATTATTCAGCCACCGCAATACAAGGCCAAAATCTTATTTCGCGAACGAATAGGAGGGTGGTTTATCACCGTAACGTTTTCGAACCCTCTGTGGAATATCGGTTCGGGAGAGAAGACCTGATCGCGGTCAATTATAGAAACAACATTTATAAGATTCAAAGTCGGATATTGGAAGATAGTATGGAGAACTATATCAATCCCAGATTGATCTATTGGTTCAATATCCGAAATGGAGTCTCTCTCGAATATGGTCTCACCCTTGGAGATTTCCAACGATCCCCAGATTTGGTGGGTCATATGGCAACTGGGCGTTACACATACCGGTTTAATCCAAGGACTTCGATCTTCGGAGAGTATACTTACTTAAGGCGGGATTTTGAACCCCCTTCTATTGATTATGATGTTCACCGACCAAGCCTCGGGATCGAACATGCCTTTAACCCAACGCTAAGCGGTAGAGCCCAGTTGGGGTATTTCTGGCAAAATCCAGATAGGGGTTCTACAACTGATGGATTCTTCTACGATGTTAATTTTTCGCAACGAGCAGAAAGAACTACTTATACCCTCTCTTTTCAAGGTGGATACACAGAGGACTACTTTACCGCTGAAAACCTCGGATTTACCAAATACCATAGGGCGATAGGAACGATTTCACATCGGGTATTGGAGAGAATGAACATTGGGTTTAGGACCAGTTTTGAATGGGCCAAATATGGTGGTGGGGAAAAAGATCGCATCTGGGGAATTGGGTGTAATGGTTCGTATGAGATATTTAGGTGGTTGACTATTTCTCTTGATGTTTCTCACAGAGAGAATCATTCAAATGTTTCGGACAGAGACTATAGTGAATATCGGGGGATGCTTCGCATTACAGCTACATATTAATACGTGAGGCGTAAGGCGTGAGGCGTTAGTCGTTGAAAATTAGAAACTTTCTTCTTAAACCATTTGCGATTTACGTTTCAGTAACTTTAGGGGGATGGCTTTTTGAAATATGTTAACACCTTGCGACTTACGACTCGCGACTGACGAACTAAGAAGGAGTAACTATGCTTGAACCAAAACCTTTCAACATCCATGATTATTTAGAGATTGGCCTCCGCCGAAAGTGGTATATCATTATTCCATTAGTTCTTTCTATTCTGGCCTCCATTGGTGTTTATAAGTATCTACCCAAGGTCTATAAAGCCTCTACTCTGATTCTTGTTCAGCCTCAATCAGTACCGGAGAGCTATGTCAGACCTACCATCACGGATTCTGTCACAAATCGATTAAATACAATCAGCCAGGAAATCCTTAGCCGTACCCGATTGGAAAAAGTCATCCAAGAATTTAACCTCTATCCAGACATTCGAAATAATATTCCCATGGAGGTGATTGTCGAAATAATGCGAAGAGCGATTGAGGTGAAGGTACAAGAAACAAGAAGAGATAGAAGAGATCAAACACCAAATTCTTTTTCCATTTCCTATCAAGGGAGAGAACCTAAATCAGTGATGATGGTGACAAATAAACTGGCCTCCATGGTCATTGAAGAAAATTTAAAAGTTCGTGAGTCGCAAGCAGAGGGCACTTCAGAATTTCTTACTAAGGAACTCCAGGGTATGGAGGAAAGATTAAAACGGAAAGAACAAGACATCCGAAATTTTAAAGAACGTTCAATAGGACAACTCCCCCAACAACTGGATGCCAATTTAAGAATCCTCGAACGTTTACAACAGCAACTCCAAACGACCAGTGAAAACATGAGAGCTACAGAAGATAGAAGTGTCATACTCCGAAGTCAGATCGAGCAGTTGAATACAAGGGAACAGTTTTCGACCCAACGAGGGTCACGTATAGACCCTGGTTCAAGGGCACAAGATATGAGTGGAGGACGTATTCCTGAAGATCCATTAGTCACACAATTAAACAATCTCCAACGAGATTTAGTTAACGCACAAGCTAAATATAAGGAGACCCATCCAGATGTGATTGATTTAAAGAAAAAGATTGCGAATCTCGAACCCAAAGTGAAGGAATTATTGGAGAAACAGGAAGCTGAGAGAGGAAGCAGAATAAGGAGTCGCCAAGAAGGGATTACCGAAAGAAATTTACCTCCACCTACCCCTGATCCCTATACGGAAAGACTCTTTACCCAATATACAGAACAATATAACAATGCACTGATTGAAGCAAAACGAGCAAAAGAAGAGGTAAAAAACCTAAAAGAACAGATCGCCATCTATCAGAAAAGGATTGAGGACACCCCGAGACGAGAACAAGAATTGGCACTTTTGACAAGAGATTACGACCTCATAAAAACAAATTATCAATCTCTTCTGGATAAAAAGATGCAGGCTCAGATGGCGGAGAATCTTGAGCGGAAACAGCAAGGTGAGCAATTTAAAATTTTAGACCCAGCCCGTATTCCTGAAAAGCCAATCAAACCCGATCGCAATAAAATATTGCTCATGGGAGCCTTCATCGGGTTTGCTTTAGGATTGGGCCTAGCCTGGTTTCGAGAATCGTTAGATCAATCGTTTCATACTGTCTCGGAGGTGGAGCGCTATTTAGAAATTCCGGTCTTAGCAACCATTCCAAATCTAAAGGAAGAAGAGAAAAAAGCAGCCTAACGAACAACAACACACAAAGCGCATAGAAGAAACTGAGTAGCGTCAGGCGTGAGGCGTAAGGCGGGAGGGGTAATAGAGATGGAGAAACCTCATAAAAAATTAGATCTTTGGAAAGCAGCGATGAAGTCAACAACGATGATCTATAAATTAACGAATAAATTTCCGGAGGAGGAGAAGTTCGGACTCGTCTCCCAAATGAGACGCGCTGCGATCAGTATCCCGTGTAACATTGCTGAAGGCGCAGCGAGGCAGGGGAAAAGGGAGTTCAAGAACTTTCTCAGTATGGCTCAGGGGTCTTTGAGTGAATTAGATACCCAATTAGAACTCACTCTCCTGCTGGGGTACGTAAGTGCGGAAGACCTTCGAGAGCTATGGGATCAGTTGCTGAGAATTGACAAGATGCTTTCAGGACTAATTCGCAGTCTTACGGAAAGGACTAAGAATAACAAAGAGAAACGCTCTCACGCCTAACGCCTTGCGGTTTACGGTTAGGATAAAGGAGATTCGCTCTCGCGCCTTACGACTTACGGTTTGGCGCTTTGCCCTATGAAGGCTCTTGGTAACTTGATTTGACACCTTGCGCTTCGCGCCTTACGACTAACGGTTTTTATTATGTACGAAAATTTTTACGGATTAAAAGAAAACCCTTTTAGTGTGACACCTAACCCCGATTATATTTATTTAGGGGAAAACCACCGAGAGGGTTTGGCTCAATTACTTTACGGTGTAAGGGAGAAGAAGGGATTCATTGTTATTACAGGAGAAGTAGGTACTGGAAAGACAACTCTGGTTCACTATCTCCTTGATAAGTTGGAAGGAAATAATCATACGAAAACGGCTTTCCTCTTCAACCCAAAATTGACTGTTAATGATTTCATTCAATACATCTTGAGGGATTTGGGGGTAAGGGTTCAGGGGCAAACGAAGGGTGATTATATTCATAACCTTCATCGATACTTACTCAATGCTTACCGAAAGGAGGAAAGGGTAGTTCTAATTGTCGATGAAGCTCATGGTTTGAACCCAGAACTGCTTGAGGAGATTAGGCTCCTTTCAAATCTCGAGACCTCAAAGTCAAAGTTGCTTCAAATTGTATTGGTCGGTCAACCAGAGTTAGATAGAACGCTTTCACAACCGGAATTTCGTCAGCTTAGGCAGCGCATTAATTTAAGATACTATTTGCCCCCCCTTTCAGAAAAGGAGACAAAAGAATATATCGAAAAAAGGTTAAGAGTTGCGGGTGCGAAGGACCTTATTTTTACAGAAAAGGCAATTAAAGAAGTTTATTCGAAATCAGCAGGAATACCCCGATTAATCAACATCCTATGTGACAATGCCTTATTAAATGGATATGCCTTAGATCAAAAACTTGTGAATGAAAAATTGGTTAAGGAAGTTGCCAAGGATTTAAAATTAAAAAAGAAGCCTCATAAATATTGGAATTGGGTTGTCCTCGGTATTTCCATTACAGGAAGCATTTTTTTATTCCTATATGTAAAAAAAGGTGGTTCCTTATTGTTCCTTTATAACGAAGTCTTACGAGGTTTCCAATACCTTAGAGGAATTGTAACAGATGAGTTCCAATACTTATTCAATTGGGTCAAATAAATCAGTTTCTCGCGTCAGGTGTAAGGCGTGAGGGCGAGAGTCGTTAAGGAACTTACCCGCTCGCGCCTTGCCCCTCGCGACTTACGTTTTGAGTTAGGAGTAAAAGATGAGTCGAATTTATCGCGCCCTTGAAAAAGCAGAAGAGGAGAAAAAGCAGAAGGTAAAAGAAGCTCCTTCCATGAAGGTGTTCGAAGAGAAGGCTGTCTTAAAGAAAGAAACACCGGTTTTGAAATTTCCAGAGGAGAAGGTGGAAACTCTGGTGCTTCCCTCAAAAGAAGAAACTCCTGTTTTAATTGTTCCGCCTCATTCTTTTGCCGAAGAAGAATTTCGGAAGCTAAAGACTCAAATTTTCCAACGTTTCCCGAATCCTCCCCATTCAGTTCTCGTTACCAGTGCCGCCCCCCGGGAAGGGAAAACAATGGTAGCAGTCAATTTATCGATGGCCATTTCACAGGAATTTAATAGAAAAGCAATCCTCATAGATGGAGACCTTCGGAAACCAAGCATTCATCTCGAAAAAAGTCAAAACTCCAAGGGACTCTCAAATTATCTTTCAGATGGGACTCCCTTATCAGAGGTTCTGATAAAAACTGATGTAGAAAATCTCCAAATTGTTACGGGGGGGCCTCGTACCTCAAAATCTTCAGAATTGATCAGCTCAAAAAGAATGGAAGAATTTATGAAGTCCCTCAGTGAGCTTGGGGACAATACTTATATCGTTATTGACTCATCACCTATTATTTCTACTACTGAGCCAGCATTATTTTCAAAAATGGTGGATGGAATCATTCTTGTGGTGATGGCTGACCGAACACCAAGGGAGACCATTCAAAGAGCAGTAAAGTCCATCGATCGACAGAAAATCATAGGAGTTGTTTTTAACCAAATCGATTTAAAGCCATCGAATTATTATTCAAAATACTATTACAGGAAATAAAATGTTTAGTAAGAACGGATTTCGAACTTCGACGGGCTGGTTATTTGGATTTATGGATAGTCTCCTTATCCTTGTTGGAATACTCTTAGGGGCTTTGTTGAGATTCAGGGGAGATGGTGGTTTTGTTTACCGTATAGACCATTTTGTTCTTAAAATGATGCTTGTCGTTTTAGTCATTCAGGTTGTTTTCTACTATTTCGACCTTTATGATTCTAAAAGTTTTATGGAGAGAAAAAGGATGGGAATCATTTTCTTAGGGTCCCTTGGAGTCTCTTCCATTCTTTTAGCTGTTATTTATTACTTAATTCCTTTCCTTACTTTGGGCCGCGGAATACTTGCAATTAGCCTATTTATTATTTTGATTTTTACTTATTCATGGCGTGTTGTTTACTCTTATACCTTAGGAGCTTGGGCTTCTAAAGAAAGAATTTTAATTATTGGAACGGGCGAGTTGGCCAAAAAGATCAAAAACGAAATCCTCGACAACGGACATGAGGGTTTTGAAATTGTGGGGTTTATCGATGAGGACAGAAACAAGATTGGACGTAGAGTCTAAGCCAGTGGTGATTGGCGACTATAGCCAGATTCTTGACATTTGCAAGATTGGGGATGTGGATAGAATTGTCGTGGCGTTAGACGAGAGGCGAGGGAAGTTTCCCCTCGAACAGTTGCTTTTCTGCCGGCTAAAGGGAATTCGAGTGGACGATGGGTTAGCTTTTACTGAGCAATTGGCAGGAAAGCTTTCCGTGGAAAATATCCACCCCAGTTTCCTCATTTTTTCAGATGGATTTAAACGATCAGTTGTTTTTAAAAAAGGAAAAAGAGTTTTTGATATTCTGGCTTCACTAATGGGCCTTGCGCTTTTCGCCCCGGTGAGTCTGATCATTGCCATTGCTATCAAATTGGACTCAAAGGGTCCGATTCTCTATCGGCAGGAGAGGGTGGGAGAAGATGGAAAGATATTTCATCTCCTCAAATTTCGCTCGATGCAAGCCGATGCAGAGAAAAACGGACCTGTATGGGCAAAGGCCAATGATCAACGGATTACCCGGATTGGAAGAATCATTCGGAAGCTGAGGTTGGATGAGATTCCACAGATGGTTAATGTTCTAAAGGGAGATATGAGTTTCATAGGCCCCCGGCCCGAGAGGTCATTCTTTGTTGATATATTAAAAAAAGAAATTCCCTTTTATTCTGAACGGCACGTCATTAAACCAGGGATTACGGGTTGGGCTCAAATTCGATATCGCTATGGAGCATCGAAAGAGGATGCATTAGAGAAACTGAAATACGATCTCTATTACATCAAACATATGTCCTTGCTTTTCGATTTGATGATTATTTTTGATACAGTCAAAATCGTTCTTCTTGGAAAAGGAGCGAGATGACAAAAGCCTGCATAGCGCCTTCCTTCGGTAGGCAGGCATGGAGCATGGCGCATAGCACCAAGAGACAAAATGCTAAAGGATATTGCCCCCAACGCCTTGCGCCTTACACCTTTCGACTGACGTCTTACGGAAGAGGAAAATTGGATGAAGATTGAAAACGAGATTAGGAAATTTATCGAGGAGAATTTCATATTAGAAGGGGACAATCACCTCGGGGATGAGGACTCCTTGTTAGAAAAAGGAATTATCGACTCAACGGGAGTTCTTGAACTGGTGGCCTTTCTCGAAGAGACATATCAATTCAAGATTAAAGATGAGGAACTGGTTCCCGAGAACTTAGATTCCATTAAGAATATTTCGCAATTTGTTCAAAACAGACTCAACGTATCACTTGAAAACGTAAAACGTGAGTCGAGAGTCGCAAGGAGTTAACCTGGAACTTGCAACCCGAAACAGGGTGTTAGATTTCACCCTTTGCCTCTCACGCCTTACGACTAACGGGGTTTTAAGACATGTTGCTCCAAAATTTCTTAGAAGAAAGTGCTAAAAAGTTTCCCCAGAAGGTCGCTCTGATCAGCAAGGGAGAACGACTTACTTACCAAGAAATTGATCAAAAGGCAAACAAAATCTCCCAATTGCTACAGAGCCAGGGAATCCAAAGAGGGGATCGTGTAGCCATTTTTCTCGATAACTCTATCGAGTCGGTTGTCTCACTCTTTGGAATCTTAAAAGCCGATGCCGTCTTTTTGATGCTCAGCCCAACACTGAAAACTCAAAAACTCAGCTATATCTTAAATAACTGTCAGGCAAAGGCTCTGATCACCCACACAAACAAACTGGGTGTCGTGTCCGGTGTCTTCGGTTCTGTTCCAAGTCTTCAATTTGTCATCTTCGCCGGGAATAAAGATAAAATCCCGGTGTCCAATTGTCCCAATCCGGTTTTTTGGGGTGAAATGGATTCTTTGACTGAGCAATTAACACTCAACACTGAACACTTATCCAACACTCAACACCCAACACTCTACACTCTACGCCCTGCACCCTATAACCGATGTTCTAATATAGATTTGGATCTTGCGACCATCATATATACTTCCGGTTCGACGGGAAATCCAAAGGGAGTGATGCTGACTCATCTGAACATGATCTCTGCGGCAACTTCCATTACCACCTATCTCGAGAATGTTCCCGAAGATATCATCATCGACGTATTACCTCTCTCTTTCGACTATGGTCTGTACCAGATTCTCATGGCTTTTAAATTTGGTGGAACAGTGGTTTTGGAACAATCTTTTGCCTATCCCTACGAAATTATTAAGCAGATGGTTAGAGAGAGGGTTACTGGATTTCCTGGGGTTCCTACGGTCTTCGCAATTCTCCTTCAGATGGAGGATCTTAAAAAGTATGATTTGAGTTCACTCCGTTATATCACGAATACAGCAGCCTCTCTTCCAGTGGATCATATCCAACGACTGAGGGGGATCTTTCCTCAGGCGAAACTTTACTCCATGTATGGTCTTACGGAGTGTAAAAGAGTTTCTTACCTACCTCCTGATGAATTAGATCGCCGTCCCGGTTCAGTGGGCCGGGGGATGCCAAACGAGGAGGTTTGGATTGTTGATGAAAATGGGAACCGGGTAGAACCAGGTGTTGTAGGGGAACTGGTAGTCCGTGGGTCTAATGTAATGAGAGGTTATTGGGGTGATCCAGAGACCACCGATCGTGTCCTAAAGCCCGGACCTCTACCCGGGGAAAAGGTGCTTTACACGGGTGATCTTTTCAAAATGGATGAGGAGGGGTTCATTTATTTTGTGGGACGCAAAGATGACATGATCAAAACAAAAGGGGAGCGGGTCAGTCCAAAGGAAGTCGAGAATGCCCTCTATGGTCTGGAGGGTATTGTAGAAGTGGCTGTGATTCCGGTTCAGGATGATATTTTGGGCCAGGCTATCAAGGCATATGTCGTACGCCAAAATGGGTATCCTTTAAAAGAGAAGGATGTCCTTAGGCATTGTAAAAATGAGTTAGAAGAGTTTGCCATTCCGAAGTATATCGAGTTCAGAGATTCGTTACCAAAGACTTCCTCTGGCAAAATCGACAAACTCACACTCAAACAAGAACAAAGTAAAACGAATTCGATAAAAGAGAGGTAAGGAACGTTCACTGAACGTTCTGCTAAAAGGTATTTGAATATGAAAGATTATCATACAAAAATCTTGGATATCGATTGTGCCAGTGAGTTTACAAGAATCTGTGAATTTATGAAGAAGACAGTTTTGAAGGATTATCGGAGAAAGGGTGCCGTGGTCGGATTAAGCGGAGGGGTTGATTCTGCTCTCACTGCAACTTTATCAGTAAAGACTTTTGGGAAAGAAAGAGTTCTTGGGCTCATTCTCCCGGAAATGGAATCAAGTTCAGAGAGTGAGGTTTTAGCCCGGCAACTGGCAAATCAGCTTGGAATAAAAACAGAGACGGTTCCGATCACTCCGATTCTTAAGAGTTTAGGTGTTTATCAGAGGAGGGAAGCAATTGTAAGAAAGTATTTCCCAGGGTTTGAGGAAGGCTGGAAATACAAGCTGGCGATTTCGAAAGATACCCTTGAAAGGGATGGGCTCAATATCTTCTATCTTGTGATCATTGATAAAGAGGGGGGTGCTGATAAAGTCCGGCTTTCTCTAAATGATTATCTGGGAATGGTGGCGGCCACCGATATGAAACAAAGGACTCGAATGATGCAGCTCTATTTTTATGCGGAAAAGAACAAC
>JBFMAE010000204.1:0-3628 GCA_040756085.1 Thermodesulfobacteriota bacterium
AGCTTCCCCTCTCCCATCAGAGTGGTGGAGGAGAGTGTCAGCGGCCGCTGGATAATCGACTCCACCACGAAGAGGCCACTTGATTCTGCCAACTCCTTCAATTCCTCCATGGAGCTTTCTAAACCTTCCCGGTCTTCTTTGCTCACGCTGAGGAGAATGGCCTTTTCTTTGGACCCTTTTAGAGCAATGGATCTCTGTCCTCTCTGAAATTCATCCTCAAGAGATTGAATCCATTTCAGGAAATCGATATCCAACCGCTCTAAAGAAGAGGGAGGATCCACTTCCCAAACTCTTTTCTCCAGATTATCTGGAAGGAGGTGGGCTAAATGGATCAACCCGGGGTTGCCGTTCCCATCGAGGGTGAGAGCCACCATCATATCCAATCTTAGGAGGGCAAGATCTGTCAAATCCTCTTGTGTCAACGCCTCTTCTTGAAGGTGTGTGTGAATGAGTCGAAGACCTCTCAATCGCATAATCCCAGTTCGATACCTGGAGAGATCAGGAATGGTAATGCCCTTTTGGTCTCCGACCATTACAATTTCAACGGACCCTCTCCGGCCTACGAGGATACCAATTTGGCGTCGAATTTCGTACGAAAGTCCTGTAAGAAGGCGAGCGATTTCAGGGGTGAGGACCTTATGAGGTGGGATCTTCCTTCGATAGATATGCTCAATCTTTTTGGTCTGATTGGCCTTTAAACCAGTAAGGTTACCGTAAATTCTGCTAATCGATTCCTCCCTTTTTACAAAAATTTTAATATGCCCATGGGGTAAAGTCAACCCTTCGATTCCTTGACAAAAATGCCGGGATTCCTCAGGGTTGACCCTGCACTTCGATAGACTCAGTGTCCTGAGCCCTTCGATAAACGCAGGGCCATGAGCTATGTCGAATGGCTTGTCGAGGGAAGCGGTGCTACACACACTACCCTGAAGGGGGAGTTTAGCGCCGCCGAATGGGTCAACCCTGTTGTTGCATAAATCCTATCAGACAGGGATGCTTCCAAACCTGTCCAATGCGGCTTTGTTAGTTATTTTATGGGTAAAACGCGTTTTCACAAAAGGTGGCCCTTGTAATATGCTGGAAATCCCGGTATTCACCTCTTCAAGGTGGCCGCCCTGCCTTCGCCGAAGCGCCTGCCCGCCGCACGAGGCTTCGGCAGGCGGGGCTACGCGCAGGCAGGTGGAAAGCTTTTCCAGCATCCCTGTCTGCTGGATTATCTAATTTTTTGCAACATTAGGGTCAATTTAATCTTTCATACTCTATCGATGGTGATGCTATTGACAGGATACCTCTTTTATGATTACCCTGAAAAATATGGAAACCTCTGAAGAAAGCTTGTTAGACATTGATGGATCTTATGGAGAAGGTGGAGGTCAAATTTTAAGAACGGCTCTTGCCTTCTCCGCGATCCTTAAAAAATCCTTTCGGATTCATCATATCCGGTCGAAGCGAAGAAATCCTGGTCTTCGGCCTCAGCATTTGAAAGGTGTGGAGGCGTTAGCACAGATTACGAAGGCCATGGTTCGTGGAGCCGAGATGGGTTCAGAAACGGTTTCCTTCTTTCCAGGAGACATCCATCCCGGTGATTACCAATTTCAGATAGGTCATGGAAAGGGAAGTGCGGGTTCTGTCACCCTCCTCCTTCAAACCCTTCTTCTGCCCCTTTCTTTATCTCAAGAGAGATCCACGTTGATTCTTTCAGGAGGCACTCATGTGCGCTGGAGCCCACCCTTCCATTATCTCTCTGAGGTTCTCTATCCAACGCTCCGCTCCATGGGTATTCATGTGGAGGCAAGCATGGAGCGATGGGGTTGGTATCCGAAAGGGGGTGGAATCGTTAGAGCGGAGGTTCTGCCTGCTTCTGAATGGAAACCCATCTCGTTGGTTGAACGGGGGTCCCTGAAGAAGATTCATGGACTTTCTGCTACCTCCCACCTCCCCAGACATGTGGGGGAGAGGCAAAAGGATTACGCGGTGAAGAGGATCGAGAAGGAAATGGAAATGGATGCTGAGATAGAGGTCCTCGATCATGTTCCAGCAAGTGGACCAGGGTCCTTCATCTTTTTGGTAGCAGAATCCGAGGGGGCCCTGGCAGGTTTTTCATCATTGGGGAGGAAGGGGAAGCGAGCCGAGGAGGTGGCAGAAGAGGCTGTGGATTCCCTAAAAAATTATATAGAGTCTGAGGCCTGTATCGATCCCCATTTGGCAGACCAGCTTGTACCGTTTATGGCTCTGTCCAGAGGACATTCCTCATTCATCACAAACCAGATCACAGAACATTTATTAACAAATCTCTGGGTCATCCACCGTTTTTTCGAAATTAAAATTTCGATATCGGGAGAAAAAGGAAGGAAGGGAAGAGTCGATTTTTTCAATGGATAGAAATACTTGACCCATTCGACGGCGCCATTGGCATCCTTCAGAGCAGTGTATAAAGCACCGCTTCCCTCGATAAGCCATTCGACATAGCTCATGGCCCTGCGTTTATCGAAGGGCTCAGGACACTGAGTCTATCGAAGTGCAGGGTCAACCCCTGCCTGCGGTAGGCAGGGCAAGCAGGCTGAGCCCTCGGCCTGAGCGGCTCGACTGAGCCTGTCGAGAGCCTCCAGGTCGAGCGAATCGCCGAAGTCTCGGGTCGAAGGCAAGCCCCAGCATTTATGGTGAGGAGTCGAAGGGTTGACATTTTTGCATTTCATGTTAGTTTTAACCATATTTTTCGATAGGAGTTGAAGCATTGTCTGAATTGATTATCATCGGCTCAGGCACAGGTATTCCTTCCTTAAGAAGAGGATCTCCAGGCACGGTCATCCTATCAGATAACTCCAAACTATTGATTGATAGCGGACCTGGAACGCTGAGGGGAATGCTGGAGGTGGGGATCACCTATCGAGATATCGACCTTCTTCTCTATACCCACATCCATCCAGACCACATCTCAGATCTCGTCCCCATCCTTTTTGCCTGTAAATATGCAGATCTGCCCCGAGAAAAAGATCTGGTATGTGTTGGAGGGCCTGGATTTAAGCACCATTTTAATCAGCTCAAAGAAATTTATAGTTCTTGGATCAATCCTCAATCCTACCGTTTAGCCATCAGAGAGATCTCACAAAAGCCCTTCCTCTTTCAGGACTTAAAGATCTTCTCAAAACCAATGGCCCATATCTCTGAAAGCGTCGGATATCGAGTTGAATTCAAAGACGGAAAATCGATCGCCATCTCTGGAGATACGGATTATTGTGAAAATATTGTTGAGCTGAGCTTTGAGGTGGACCTCCTTGTCTTAGAGTGCTCCTTCCCTGATGAGAAAAAAATAGAGGGGCATCTGACTCCCTCTCTCGCAGGGAGGATTGGATTAGAATCCGGCTGCAAAAAACTATTACTCACCCATCTCTATCCACTCTGTGATTCAGTTGACATCCTAAAACAATGCCAACAGGTCTATCCCGGAGAAATCCTTGTGGGGGAAGATTTCTTGAGAATTAAAATGTAATGATCCATAGTCAACTGGAACTCCGATATAAGGATCAAAGATAGTTATGGTGCCGCAAATCGATTAGCCGCAAGTATGTGGATGAATCAAGGAGGCGAAAGTCCGGTGTACTTAGTATAGATCGAGGCCCGGGTTACT
>JBFMAE010000205.1:0-4516 GCA_040756085.1 Thermodesulfobacteriota bacterium
GCACTTCAGAAGAATCATCACCGAAGAATGAGAAGCCTCACAAAATCGACAGGGACTATATATCCTACCTCAAAGCAACGGAGCAGATCCATGTAATTCGTTTTACCACACCGTTGAGCCTCCAAAGCGTGACTCCGAAAGAAAGACGGGATGAATATTTGTCTTGAAGCTTGAGAAATAATGGCGATCCACACATTAAACTCTTGGGCTTCACTTGCAACAATAAGCCCTACGGTGTCTGAACACTTAATTGTGAGAATTATGAATTGCGACTGTGATAAAATTGTGATAAAATCGACCCGAATAGATCGGAATAGACAGATTAGAACGGAATGGATCAGAAAGTTTTTTCCCTTGTATTTTTAAGAGGTTAAGGGAGACCGTCTTAAGAATCAGGGGGTTAGCAAAAAGCCGGTGTTCGGACTCAAAATCCCGCGGGGCTCAAACCCCGTGTCGGGGAGCCTACCCTGAGTCAACCGAAGGGATTCCGACCTCCGGCACCAATTTTTCATGTGATCTATTAAACTTCCAAAATATTTCACTTGCCCCTTCAACCCTTCCCATATAAAATACAAAAAAGTCGAAGCCTATGAAACTTCATATCATTCGGCACCGTGCTACCGAAAAAGAAATTCAGGAAATGTTGGAGGAACTTGAGACCTTCATTAAACTGGCTGTGGATGTGGAGCGAAACATCCTCGCAGGAGGAGGGGAATATCACGCCGATTGTGAGGAGGTCCTGCTTGAAGATGGAAGCCGCCAGGATGACCTCAGGGGTGCTGACTGGTATCCTGAATCCAAAAAAGTGGAATTTGGTGCGCTCATCAACATTCGTCCTCAGCAAGGCAACCGGGGGATGGAAATTGAAGATCCGACCTGCGAAAGAAGATCGAAACCATCGTACGGCAATTGTTAGAGGTGGAATCCAAATGAGAGATTTGAAAAGGATGCATGAACGTTTTATCCGGGATGAAACCTCCGTGCGTTTGGGCAATCTGGCATCTGACTTACTGCGCCTTAACAAATGGATTCTCATGAGGCATAAGGATGAGGCGATTATTGATCTGATGCGAGAGATTGCATGGCTTATGGAATGGAGTGGAGATTTAGCATTAGCGGAGTTAGCCGATATGCAGCGCGAGATCTGCCGGTGGCGCCGCATCTGGCCTGTAGAAGAGGTCCGTACCTTATTAGCACTTCGTGCGCGCCAGATGTCAAATCGTATCTTGGAACTTTCAGGCCTTGTTGAATAAGCAGTACCTGTTAGACTCCCTGGAACATGAAAAGTTCTTTAAAGGGAACGATTTACCCCATTAGAAAGCCCCGCTGCTTGCCCCATTATTAGAAATTTTCCATTATTACTAAGGAGTTCCCTTTAGTAACCTATTTCTAACGGGGCTTGCAGCGGGGATGAGAATAAAATTCCTTTACTTAGGGTCGAGGCTGATTGTCATGGATACCTTCTTGGAGAAGTAAAGCCATGAGGCTTTCATTTGGTCAGCAAACATAGAGTTTCATAGAGGGTCTCTATAACTGATTCTGAAGGAATAGAAATCCAATTTGGTGTTTCAAATTGATAAGAATTTTTAACACGGTCTTCTTTATCATATTGAATTGCGGATAGAATATGAAAAACCCTATCTTCGCACTTAAACTCCAAAAAAAGTTTATTATATTCGCCACTTGTTTCAACAGTGGCCATCCACACCCTAACCCTCTCCTTGGATAGGATGTCGATGCTTTCTGTTTCAAAATAATAAGTCGTTTTCGTCTTCTCAGAGAAATGAAAGCATTTCCAATCGGCTCCTTCTGCTTTGGAAAAGCTGCAAACAATTAGTAACCCAATACCAATAAGTATAACGATAAACTTGGCCGATAATAATTTGTTTTTAAACATGTTCTTTCCCCTTTTATTTTTTATCTCCGAATTTTTCTGAACAACCTTTGTGAAATTATACCACCCTGTCATAATGGGGTTCTCCATCAATGACCCTGAGCTTGTTGTGTGCTAAGGCATTTCTATTCTCCAGATGCTTATGTCTTTCTCTCGCCTTCTTTGCTGAAGACCTTCAGCATAGATCCTTTTCAAGGTCAGTATCCAAAAAGAGCAGTAAGAATCATTAACACCCCGATTAACCCAAGGACCCACCGAGAAAAACCAGAGATAAAAAAAGCTAAAATAATTAAAATAACTCCTATGATGGATCGAAAAACTGCCTCTCCTCCACCCACATTTTTTGTTTTGGCCAATAAACCCATCTTTTCCTCCTTAAAATTTTAAAATGCCATCAAAACAGAGAACCCCATTCCTTTTTAGAAAGGAAGTCTAAATTCATCCCTTACTCATACTTCCCCTTAGGTGAATTAAAGGTTGTTTAACAGAGGCCTTCTGTTTCAATTGCAGTGTATTAAATTATGAACAGGGTGTCAACGAGAATTGGGGGATGGTTACCTCTAAATTTTCTTAAAGTTAACTTGAAAGGGTTGAATCAAATAGAATATACTAAAAAAGATTAAAAATGATTTAACTTTACAGGTTCAATCAATGATGGGAACCCAGGCCAAGAATAAAGGGATTAGAAAATTGAAATTACTGAAAACATTTCTCATCTCTCTGATATTTTTTTTATTTCTCCAGCCTTGTTTTGCCCTCACCCATGAAGAAATCCAGAGCTTCCAGTCTTTCCTAATAAATCAACCTGTTGGTGAGAGAATTGCTCTCTGGGCCGAGAAGTTTGTAGGAGTCCCTTATGATATAGATCCATTGGGTGAGTATGTCTCAAAGGCAATCATTGTGGCAGATGAGAGGGTGGACTGTATGTATTTAACCTTCAGGGCCGTGGAACTTGCTCTAAGCGAGACCCCTGAAGGGGCAATTCGGATAGCATTGGAGAAACGATTCCATTCAAGAGGTATTTTCAGAGACGGGAAGGTTATGAATTACGATGATCGTTTTCAATATGGTGAAGATATGATTCATAGCGGGAAGTGGGGCAGGGAGGTGACTTCCGAGGTTGGGAAAGTGATGAAAATAGAAGGTTCGAGCGGAAAGGATTTTGTAGATATTCTTTCCACCAATGAACTGTTCAATGGTGAGAAAAGGTTAAAAAGTGGAGATATCCTCTTTTTCGTGAAAAAGCCTGAGAAAAGGAAAGCGGGGGAGATTATCGGACACATCGGGATCATAAGAGTTGAGAAGAGCCAAAAGGATGGAGAGAAGGATAGAGTCTATCTCATCCATGCGAGTGGTACAAAAGGGAATGGTGGGGTGGTGAAAAAAGTTTTATTGAAAGACTATCTCTCCAAAATGCCCTTCATCGGAGTCAAAATCACAAGATTTCAGTGGAGCCCTATGGACTAAAGCCCATGGCTTTCTGCGTAGGAGGGTAAAAGCCTATTTAATCGTTCTTCCTAACTTTCATAACTCCTTAAAATTTTTATTGTCCACAACACCGAAGAAAAGTATAATGAGTGTAAACCCTGTTGTTGCATAAATCCTATCAGACAGGGATGCTTCCAAACCTGTCCAATGAGGCTTTGTTAGTTATTTTATGGGTAAAACGCGTTTTCACAAAAGGTGGCCTTTGTAATATGCTGGGAATCCCGGTATTCAACTCATCAGGGTGGCCGCCCTGCCTTCGCCGAAGCGCCTGCCCGCCGCACGAGGCTTCGGCAGGCGGGGCTACGCGCAGGCAGGTGGAAAGCTTTTCCAGCATCCCTGTCTGCTGGATTATTTAATTTTTTGCAACATCAGGGTAAAGTTAAGAATAATTCTGTTCTACAGGAGGTGAAATCGTTTTATGATCCGAGTATTCAATAAAAATTATCGCAAGGCCATCGATCTTTTGGAGGAATCCTCACCCAGCGAGAAAATCGAAATAGCTGAAAAGGTCATCGAATGGTTCCGGGAATTGCCGGAGGAGTATCTGGTCTCTCTTGCTCTGTTTTTTAACGAAGTGATCGACGATCTTGGAGACGATAGTTTAGAGAAGATCAATTTGGGAATGAAGCGAAAGAAAAGAGAAGATGAGGAAGAGGAGGAGGAAGAAGAGGATTTAGGAGAAGACGAGTTTGAGGAGGATTATGACGACGAGGATAGAGAGGATTATTGACTTTTCATCTGGAGGCTGGGATGGCTCGATTATAAGCCCAGCGTTCCATCCTTCCAATCTCTTCCCTCATGGTAATCGAAAGCGGGACAATATTCCCGGCAGCGATGACGATATCCTGTTCATTGAGGGGGCGATCCGAATTGAAGGCTTCAATCATTGCCCCGTTCACCGCCTGCTCAATTTCAGCACCGTTAAACCCCTCGGTCACCTTCACCAGTATATCCAAATTGATCTGAGATAGATCCGCGCCGTTCTTCTTCAGATGGATGGAGAGGATGGATTTCCTTTCCTGAGGATTGGGCAGGGTGACGAAAAAGATTTGGTCAAAACGGCCCTTCCTCAATACCTCCGGGGGAAGGAGTTCGATCACATTGGCGGTAGCGGCGATAAAGACAAAGGCCGTT
>JBFMAE010000206.1:0-4973 GCA_040756085.1 Thermodesulfobacteriota bacterium
GCATAGGATATACATAATAAGGATAAGGGAATTTTGTCACAATTTTAGAACTATGACGCCTTTAGACAGCCTCCAAAGGGAGCATCTTTTTTTCCGTGATAACTATTATATCTGCCCCCTCACCCTCCCCTCTCCCCTTGGGGGAGAGGGATAGGGTGAGGGGTAACATATTGAATTAATTCGGTCCCCAATTTTTTAGGTACTTTAAGTGGGCCTTAAGCTTCGTCCTTTTCAATTCCTTTTTTCTTAAGTAGCTTATTATCACGGATTTGAAGATGCTTCCACCTCCAAAATTGGCCTTGACGAAAACATAAAGAAGTCGTATATTTAGCAATTAAGCGCCTGTAGCTCAGTTGGATAGAGCTACGGACTTCTAATCCGTGGGTCGGAGGTTCGAATCCTCTCAGGCGCGCCAATCAAATTTTGAGGAGCAAAATTTAAAGTGAACAGTTATCAGTAATCAGTGGTTAGTTCTTACTGCAATCTTTGATAAGTTTTGGACTAATCACTGATCACTGCAGTCCGATGGTGAGTGTAGCTCAGGTGGATAGAGCACTGGGTTGTGGCCCCAGTGGTCGAGGGTTCGAGTCCCTTCACTCACCCCAAAGCGCCCGTAGCTCAGTTGGATAGAGCGTCGGACTTCGAATCCGCAGGTCGTCCGTTCGAGCCGGACCGGGCGCGCCCAAGAAAGATTATTGCAAAATGATCAATTAACAATGATCAATTAGCATTTGAACTAAATTGCTAAATTTCTATTGTTAATTTTGCAATTTGCATTGATATACAGGGAGCCGTTAGCTCAATCGGTAGAGCAACTGACTCTTAATCAGTAGGTTACAGGTTCGATTCCTGTACGGCTCACCAATTGCTCAGAAAATAGAAACGAATACCACGAATGACAGCAAATGACACGAATAGGTTTTATTCGTGAAATTCGTTTTCATTCGAGTAATTCGTCTAAGTATTTAGATGGTTTAAAAGTGACGACTACGTCAAGGCCGAGGTGGCGAAATTGGAATACGCGCGAGACTTAGGATCTCGTGGTCGAAAGACTGTGCGGGTTCGAGTCCCGCCCTCGGCACCCATTTGATAAGGCAATGTCAAATGTCAAAGCTCAAAGTTCAAATGAAATCTAAAGCGTAACTCAACCCTTCAGGGTTGAACTAAAATCAAGGCTAAAGCCTTGAGTTACAAACTTTGGCATTCCTTTGGCATTTGGACTTTGACATTTGAACTTGTGTTTTTGATAGAAGGGATGTTTGATGAAGGCGAATGTCGAGGAGATCAATTCGATTAAGAAGAAGGTCAATATTGAAATCCCGGAAGACCAAGTGATAAAAGAGATCGATTCCTTTTATGAGGAGTTGAGAAGGAAGGCCAGGATCAAGGGGTTCCGACCCGGAAAGGTTCCAAGAAGCATACTGGAGAGATACTTCAAAGATTATGTCAAGGCAGAGGTCGTCCAGAAATTGATTCAGGTCTCGTATCCCCAAGCCCTTTCTGAGACCAATCTCCATCCGGTCTCTCCTCCTCTGATCGATCCCGGAGAACTCGAGAATGGAAAACCGTTTCAGTATTCTGCCACGGTTGAAATCAAACCCGATATCAAACTGGAAGGCTATATCGGATTGGAGATCGAAGGGAAGAAGGAAGAGGTGAAGGATGAAGAGGTGGAGGAGCGGCTGAAAGGCCTTCAAAACCTCCACGCCAATTTAAAGACAATCTCGGATAAGAGACCCATTCAGACCGGAGATTATGTCATTGTCGATTATCAGGCGAGGATGGATGGTAAACCATTGGAAGAGGGAAAGGCGATTGATTTTACGGTAGAGGTGGGAAGCGGGCGTTTCATCCCGGCCTTCGAAGAGAAGCTGATTGGGCTGAAACCGGAGGAAGACAAGGAGATAGAGGTCTCCTTCCCGGAAGATTATGGATATAAAAAGTGGGCGGGGAAGACGATCTCATTTCAGGTTAACATTAAAGAGGTCAAAGAGAAGATCCTTCCCCTGCTCGATGATGAATTTGCAAAAGATCTGGGAGATCATTCATCCCTGGAAGAGTTGAAAACAAAGTTGAAAGGAGAGATTGAAAAGGAGAAGGAGCTGATATTTGAAAGGCAGTTAAAAGATCAACTGGTGGATCGACTGCTTCAGGCAAACCCCTTCGAGGTTCCTGAAAGTTTAGTGGAGGAACAGGCCAAAGCGATGGTCTCGGACACCAAATTGAGGCTGGCCACGCAGGGGGTAGCCTTCAATCATCTGGGCGTCACAGAGGAGAAACTCCAGGAGGATTATCGGGAGATGGCAAAGAAACAGGTCCAAACCTTCTTAATCCTTGAGAAGATTGCAAATCAGGAAGGGATGACGGTCACCGATGAAGAAGCGGACCAGCGTCTCAGAGAGATTTCAGAGAGAACCCACCAGAAATTTGATGTGGTGAAACGATATTACGAAAAGAACGGATTAATCCCCGGAGTGAAGGCAGGGATCCTGAACGACAAGACCCTGAATCTTCTCCTCCAGAAAGCCAATATCTCTACCTGACGGTAGGCAGGAACTCCATTTGAGGTGAAGAGCCATGACATTGATACCGATTGTGATTGAGAGGGATGGGAGAGGCGAACGGGCCTATGATATCTATTCTCGTCTTTTAAAAGAGCGGATTGTCTTCGTGGGGACGGCGATTGATGATGATGTCGCCAATCTGGTGATTGCCCAGATGCTTTTCCTGGAGTCGGAAGATCCGGATAAGGATATTCACCTCTATATCAATTCACCAGGAGGCATCGTCACCTCCGGGCTTGCCATCTATGATACCATGCAATATATTCGCCCCAAGGTTTCCACCTTATGCATGGGACAGGCAGCCAGCATCGCCGCATTGCTTCTAACGGCGGGGGAGAAGAAGAAACGATACGCGCTTCCCCATTCGAGGATCCTCATCCATCAGCCGATAGGTGGGTTTCAGGGGCAGGCGTCCGATGTGGACATCCAGGCAAGGGAGATTCTCCGGCTTCGAGAGGAGCTGAATCAGATTCTTGTCAGACACACCTCTCAATCGCTGGAGAGGATTCAGGCCGATACCGATCGAGATTTTTATATGACGGGTCTTCAAGCGAAGGAGTACGGCATCATTGACGAGGTGGTCGTTCAACGTCCCATTCGGTCTCAAGGGTAGTGTTCAGGGAAGGTTTCCAGAAAGGAGAAGAAGATGAAGACGAACGGAGGAACTTACGGGACCGTCTTACATTGTTCTTTCTGTGGAAAGAGTCAGGATGAGGTGAGGAAACTCATTGCCGGCCCTACGGTCTATATCTGTGATGAATGCATCGAACTCTGTAATGAGATCATCGCCGAGGAGACTGAGGAACGGTTTGTTCCGGGGCGATTGGCCGTTCCCAAACCTGTGGAGATCAAGGCGAAGTTAGACGAATATGTCATTGGACAGGAGCATGCGAAGAAGATCCTGTCTGTCGCTGTCCACAATCATTATAAGCGGATTGACTCGCGGATCCTGTTAGGAGATGTGGAACTTCAGAAATCAAATATCACCCTCATCGGACCCACAGGATCGGGAAAAACGCTCCTCGCACAGACACTGGCCCGCATCCTCGATGTTCCCTTTACGATCGCGGATGCCACCACTCTGACGGAAGCTGGATATGTCGGCGAGGATGTGGAGAATATCATTCTGAGCCTCCTTCAGGCGGCCGATTATGACCTCGAACGGACCCAAAAAGGGATCGTCTATATAGACGAGATCGATAAGATCTCGAGAAAATCGGACAGCCCATCCATCACCCGGGATGTTTCGGGGGAAGGGGTGCAGCAGGCCCTGCTCAAAATCATTGAGGGGACCGTTGCGAGCGTTCCGCCCAAAGGGGGCCGGAAACATCCCCAGCAGGAATTCATTCAAGTTGACACGACCAATATCCTCTTCATCTGCGGAGGGGCATTCGTCGGCCTGGAAAAACTGATCGAGCAGCGGATCGGTGGAAAGACCCTTGGGTTTGGAGCGGATATCAAGTCCCAACATGAGAGGGAGATGGGAGAATTGCTGAGAGAGGTTCAACCGGAGGACCTCTTGAAGTTTGGATTGATTCCTGAGTTCATCGGAAGGCTTCCGGTGATCGCCACCCTGGAGGAGCTGAGCATCGATGCCCTTGTCGATATTTTGAAAAAACCGAAGAATGCACTGGTGAAACAATATCAGAAACTCTTCGATTTTGAGAATGTGAAGCTTCGATTCACCGAGGGGGCGCTGATGGCCATTGCCAAGGAGGCCGTCAAGAGGAAATCCGGAGCCCGGGGGCTTCGGGCCATTATGGAAAATATCATGTTAGATGTGATGTATGAGATCCCTTCCCAGTCCAATATCCGTGAATGCATCATCAGTGAAGAGGTTGTCCTCCACCACGAGAACCCGATCCTCCTGTATGAGAAAGAGGTCGAGGTCGCCTGAAAAATATTAGGTTCGAAGGCTCAATAAAAAAGCCTCGCTTAATAGACGAGGCTTTTTTATTTTGGCGGGAGCGACGAGGATCGAACTCGCGACCTCCGGCGTGACAGGCCGGCGTTCTAACCAGCTGAACTACGCCCCCTTCTTCAAGTTCGGAGTTTTGAGTTCGGAGTTAGGAGTTTAATTCTCATAAGAATATTTAAAAATTCTCCGAACTCCTAACTCATCATTCATAACTCCTTTTGCTTTTAGCAAAAAGTTGGTAGGCGGAACAGGGATTGAACCTGCGACCTCCGGCTTGTAAGGCCGGCGCTCTCCCAACTGAGCTATCCGCCCAAGATTTATAATCACAATTATTCTATGGAATCCCTCCTTTGTTGTCAAGTAATCCTCCTCATTTTTATTTGTTCGCATTTCTTCATAAAAACGGAATGCATGAATTAAAGTTTGGACATGGCCATCGGGGGTTGATTTGGTCTTAAAAATCGTATAGATTATCATAAATGAGTAAGGTT
>JBFMAE010000207.1:0-21358 GCA_040756085.1 Thermodesulfobacteriota bacterium
GAAAAAGGGATGGCCTTTCGTAAGAATGAATTCTTTAAAGAAGCCGATCCGGAAGATTTAACCATTGTTAAAGAACTTGAAGAGAAGGCTTTTGAAAAGATCGGCTTCTCCATTCCTGTTGATGGCATAGAAAAAAGATTAGACCTCATGGTGGAGAGCTCCTTTTGGGATCGCGTCCATGAGAAATGTATTGGATGCAGAATATGTACTTATCTCTGCCCCACTTGCCATTGTTTCGATATAGTTGATGAAGCTTCCAACGATAAAGGCAAACGTATGAGAAATTGGGATTCCTGCCTTTCACCTCTTTATTCTCTGGAAACTTCGGGACATAATCCAAGACCAACTATCCGTGAAAGGACTCGACAAAGGTTAATGCATAAGTTTAACTATTATCCGAAGAGTTTTGGTCAAGTCGCCTGTGTGGGTTGTGGACGATGTATCATTTATTGTCCAGTCCATTTCGATATCCGAGAAGCGATCTTTTGGACATCTCCTAAAAGACTCAAGAGATTCGTAGGGGAAAAGATATAACGAGCCCATGAAGAATCCATATCTTCCCATTCCAATGGTGGTCAAAAAGGCTTATGTCGAGACTACGGACCGGATGCTCCGGACCCTTGAGATGTGTTTTCTGAATGAAGCAGACGAACGGACTTTCCATTTTATTCCCGGCCAGTTCTGTGAACTCTCCATTCTTGGAAAAGGGGAAGCCCCTTTCGGAATTGCCTCCTCACCTACAGAAAATGGTTCTCTGAAATTCACCATTAATAAAGCAGGGGTGGTCACCACTGCCTTCCATCAGATTGAAGAGGGTATAGAGGTTGGTATTCGAGGACCTCTGGGCAATGGATACCCCATTGATCTTTTTGAGGGGAAGAATATTTTGGTGATTGGAGGGGGATTTGCTTTTACCACCTTGCGATCCTTGATCACCTATTTCCTTCACCCACAAAACCGATCTAAGGTAAATGAGATCACCGTCATTTATGGAGCAAGAATGCCGGGCCTCCTTCTCTATAAGGAAGAATTGGCAGAATGGGAGAAGAGGAGTGATTTAAAATTAGTGGTAACGGTGGACTGGGAAGATAAGGATTGGAAGGGAAAGGTGGGACTCGTCCCAAATGTGCTGGAAGAGGTAGCTCCTTCTTCAGAAAATACTTATGCAGTCATCTGCGGGCCTCCGATCATGATCAAGTTCACCTTTCCTAAATTGATGGCTCTCCGATTTCCCGACGAACGTATCTATACCTCTTTGGAACGGAGGATGAAATGTGGCATCGGGAAATGTGGCCGATGTAACATCGGCCATCTCTTTGTTTGTAAGAATGGACCTGTCTTCAATTATGCCCAATTAAAAAAGCTGCCAAAAGACTACTGATGAGTGTGTCTATAATCTTAAAAATACCCTAGATGGATAGCCCAAGAATTTCCTTTGGGATGTTTTAATAGGTCCTATCATCATCCGGAAGGATATTCTGCCTGGCCTTTTGAAATAAAAGAGTAATGTCTCAGTTATGTGGGGTAGGGGCGACTTTAGTCGCCCTAATATAGGGAGGCTAAAGCCTCCCCTACCCTGATGTTCCCCTATAACTGAGGGATTACCCATAAAATAACTAACAAAGCCGCATTGGACAGGTTTGGAAGCATCCCTGTCTGATAGGATTTATGCAACAACAGGGTAAATATTCCTAAGAGTTCCAGGCCTTGGGCAATAGTACATAAATATTTTTTCTAAATTTTCTTGACTACCGAGCATCTTTGAGTATATTCATGAGGTAACTCTGGTCTACAAATCTCCGTTTGAATATTCACTACGTTCAAGAAAAACAGATTGAAAAAAGGATTATGTCCGGATCAAAAGAAAAGAAACCAAATAGGTTAAGCTTTAACAGAAGGAAATTTCTTAAGTTATCAGCGTTCACAAGTGCAGCAGTGGGAGCGCACCAGATTATAGGACCGTTCCACACCCCTATCGCTTTGCCTCTTCAGAAAAACACTCAGAATGCTACCGAGGAAAAATGGACGGCTACCTCTTGCATGAATTGTCCAGCTCGCTGCGGAATTCGAGTAAGGATAGTAAATGGCAAGGCCATAAAGATCACCGGAAATCCATTCTCTCTGGTTTCGGAGGGTAAGGTCTGTCCCCGTGCACACATCGGTCTTCAAGTATTATATGATCCTGGTCGGATTTATTCCCCCTTAAAAAGAATCAATAAAGAAAAAGGAAAGGGGGTAGATCCTCAATGGATCTCAATACCGTGGGATCAAGCCTTAGAGGAGGTGGTTCACCGTCTAAAATCAATCAGAGATCGCGCTCAGGCACACAAGCTTACCCTTTTTTGGGGACTGAATACGATCAGTAGCGAGGATTTAATCTTCCGGTTTGCAGATGCCTTTGGAACTCCAAATCTTATTTCTGGAAATGGTCTGGATACCGAGACTGAAAAATCAGGTAACTGGATGGCAGATGGGCATTACAGCCACACGGCTTATGATCTTGACCATACCAATTATATCCTTGCCTTTGGCGCCGACATGCTGGAATCGTGCAAGCCTCTCTCTCGATTCTTAAGAAAATGGGGAAGACTGAGACGGGAAAAACCAAATCGCGCAAAAGTTGCGGTCATCCATCCAAGGTACTCCGTTACCGCTGCTAAGTCTGATGAGTGGATACCTATCCATCCGGGGACGGACGCGGCTCTGGCCATGGCCATTGCTCATGTCATCATCAGTGAAGAGCTTTATGAAAAAACTTTTGTTCATCATTGGACAGCGGGATTCGATTTATATAGAAAATGGGTGCTCAGCCAATATAGCCCTAAGATTGTATCAAAAATAACTGGCATTCCTCCTGAGACGATTCAGCGAATCGCAAGAGAATTTGCCCAGACCAAACCAGCCATTGCCTTGAGAGGGAAAGAATCTATTGACTGGCCTCATGGATCATATGCAAGCTATGCTATATTCTGTCTTAACGCTTTGGTAGGAAATATTGACGTCCCCGGTGGTGTCCTTTATCAAGAGAATCCAAAATATAAAGAAATGCCACCTTTGGTTGAGGATGATATTGCCAAAAGAGGTAAGGCACAGCCAAGCCTCGATTTCCGGGGGACAGTTAAATTTCCTTCTGCCAAGGTCGTTACGAACCAGATACCAGAATCTTTATTAGGAGATGTCCCTTATCCCATAGAGATAGCGATCGGTTTTAATAGCAACTTCAATATTTCTGCTCCGGGGACTGGAAGGTGGGATACGGCTTTAAAAAAATTACCCTATTATGTTCATATTTCTCCTTTTATCAGTGAAATGGCCCAGTATGCTGATCTGATTTTACCAACCACCACTTTTTTAGAAGAATGGGGCTATGACCATTCTCCCGCGGGGTCAGGTTTTTCCGAAGTCAAAATCAAACAACCCGTGGTCAAACCCCGGGGTCACACACGGTCTATTATCGATATCATTTTTGAAATCTCGAAGAGGCTGAAGGGAGGGGTTGCACAATCTTTTGCCAATTTCGGCGAGGATTCCGAAGGATTTGTTAAATTCCGGACTTCGACACTGATGCCATGGAAAGAACTTCTTTCAAAAGGAGTTTGGATAGGAAAAGAATACGAATACAAGAAGTATCACCGTATTTTCAATACCCCTTCTAAAAAATTTGATTTTTTTTCGGGGAACCTTAAATCCTTACTCTCCAAAATGGGAAAGACGGGAAAAGAAGATTTAGACTGCTTACCCCACTACAAAGAGGTAAAGTTTTTAGGGGAAAAGGGAGAATACCCCTTGATATTACTTCCTTATCAGCCTTTACTGGTCATAGAGAACGGAAGCCAGAATTATCCATGGGCCCAGGAGATATTCCTGCCCATGCTCGGTATGGGCTGGGACACTCTGGTAGAAATAAATAGCGAAACAGCAAAGACCTTGAAAATCAAGAATGGCCAAATGGTATGGGTAGAATCTCCGTTCCAGAAGATAAAGGCAAGGACGAAGTTTTCTGAGAGGGTCCACCCACAAGTGGTGGCTATTCCTCTTGGCCAGGGGCATTACTCATATGGTCAATGGCAAAAGGATATGGGTGTGAATCCCAATGAAATCATCGGTGTCGATTATGACTCGATCAGTGGGCAGGCAGTCTTTTTTAACACAAGGGTTAAGGTCTACCCCGCCTAAGCGAGATGAGGAGATAGGGAGATAGGAACTGAAAGAACGATGAACTGTAAACAATAAGTTCATCGTCCATTGTTCATTGTCCAAATTATAGAGGCACGGACACGAGGTGAAGGATGCCAAGATGGGGAATGGTGATTGACTTGGACAAATGCGTTGGCTGCCAGGCATGTACCATTGCTTGTAAGGCAGAAAACAATGTCCCCCATGGTTCACCTGAGGAGCAAAGATTGAGGAGAGAGATCTACTGGAACAAGGTGATCGCCGTGACCACTGGTAAATATCCTCAGGTCAATACAGAACTCATTCCTATGCCATGCATGCATTGTGACCAGGCTCCCTGTGTCACCGTTTGTCCAGCAAAGGCGACCTACCGTCGTGGAGACGGGATCATCGTGCAGGATTTCAGAAGATGTATCGGATGCAAATATTGCATCGTGGCCTGCCCCTATGGGGCAAGAAGTTTCAATAGCAAAGAACAGGAAGAAAAGGAGTACCACCGACAAGATTCACCCCCTGACCGCAGTGTTTGGGGACCCTGGCCATTCCCTTCCAGAACCCATGGAGTAGTCGAGAAGTGCACCTTCTGTTTCCATAGGATAGATCAGGGGATGAAAGAAAGTAAAAAGATAGGGAAAGAAGTGGTACCAGCCTGTGTGGAGGATTGTCCGGCAAGGGCCAGAAGCTTCGGAGACTTGGACGATACACGTAGTGAGGTATCCCGCCTGTTATCTTCAAGAGGTTGGATCAGACTTCGGGAGGAGCTGGATACAAAATGCAAAGTCTATTATCTCCTTAAATGAGGTCCTTTTAGGTGAATTTAACTTTTACAACCATAGAAGGAAAATCACGAGGTTTTTCAATATTAACAGCGACGCTTGCTGCCCTATCGCTGATTGGATTCATCAGTTTTATGATCAGCTATATCAAAGGTCACCATGTCCTTGGAACTAGCAATATCATCCCCTGGGGGATGCCCATTATTATTACGATTTACCTGATAGGACTGAGTGCAGGTTCCCTCATCCTTTCCTCTCTGACTTATGTCTTTAGGAAAGAGGAGTATCGGCCAATTTCCAGGATGGCAGTTTTTTTGGCTATCGTATTGATCTTTGGTGCGATGTTAGGAATTGCCCTGGATTTGGGAAGACCTGAGAAGAGCTGGCGACTATTCATGTTTTTTATTTTGAATAATATGCGTTCGATGTTTGCCGTCAATGGAATCCTATATGGAGGATATTTTATCATCGCCCTTATTTATCTCGGGCTTATTTTTGTGGAGAAATCGAAGTCTACCAGGATGATGGGCATCATCGCTATTTTTTGGGCTGCTCTCGTTCATATGGGCACAGGAGCGATATTTGGGTTCATCGCTACCCGACCTATCTTCTATTCACCAATAAAGCCCTTCGAATTTCTTGCTGCAGCCATGGTATCTGGACTGGCATTATTGATCATCGCGGTCATTTCTGTTTTTAAGTTTGTCAAAAGAGAATTTGATAGAAATATTATTTTCTCCTTAAGTAAATTGCTGTTCGCCTTGATTATTGCCCTGTTGATCCTTGTCTGGGTGGACAAGTTGACCCATCTTTATCCACCCCATCGAGAAGCTACGATCTGGCTGCTGACTGGACCTTTTTCTTGGATCTTCTGGGGATTACAAGTGGGATGCGCTTATATTTTGCCCATCCTTTTGTTGATCTATCCCCGATCCAAGAGGACGATAAAAGGGGTGATGGGTGCGTCATTTTTAGTCATCATTGGTATATTTGGAGAAAGGTTTGGCCTGGTCATTCCTGGAACAGCCCATCCCTTACCTTTCTATCCAGGGAAAATTGAAGGTGTCTGGGGAGCAGTAGGCTCTTTCCCTTTCACACCCATCGAAACACTGATGTCACTTGGGATATTCGCCCTCATGGGATTATTCTTCCTTTTAGGATTAAAAAATTTAGAGCTATTACCGGTTTATGAAAGTGGGGACCAAACACACATACCACCAGAGAAAGGCTGAAATTGAATTCTTTACGATTTAAAGACAGGATGACCCGCCGCGACTTTTTGAAGGGAATTCGGCCCAAGAATGATGTGATTCCTACCATCAACAAAGAAAAATGTAGCGGTTGCGGCCTCTGTGCAGTGGATTGCCCAACAGGAGCTTTAACCATTTTGCAAAGCGGAAAAGAGAATACATATCAACTCTTTTTCCAACATGATTTTTGTAATTCCTGTGGCATTTGTGAGAAATCCTGTCCGGAGAAATGCCTCCAATTGGAGCGAGTACTTGAACAGGATAGAATAGGGAAGACCACGGAAATCATTTTTGAGGATAAGATCCTACAGTGTATTGGATGTGGTATTCCCCTATTTCCTCAAGCGATGATAAAGAATTTAAAATCTAAGATTTTTATAACCCAGGGGCCTACCTGGCCGTTTGATCTTTGCCCTTCCTGCAGAATCAAAACTCAGTTTGAGAGAGAAATGGTTGGAAAAAGCAAGGGGATAAGGACAGATCGATTTTGAGAAATACGGAATGGAAACTTCCTTTAGACCCATAGCTATTTTTGTAGAATTAGCCATATTAATGGGAATTATTTATTCCCTTCTCAGCGGGGGAAAGTTTGTCCTATTTGACTTTGGTTTGGACCAAAAATACTATCCCTTTATAAAATGGGTATTGATGATCATGGGCTGTTTAGCATTGGTCTTCTTTGCTGCCCACTTGATTACGTTTTATCCCCGTATCTTACCTTTGTTTAGCTTTTAAGGCCGATAAGATGGATTTTGAAAACCAGCTTTTCTGGACAAGGCAAGAAGTTTATATCACAAAAATATTTCTGCCAATCATCATTGGCTTTCTGGTTCTCTGTGTGGGGCTTCTTGCTCTTTTTGTTCTAAGTTTTTGGAGACAACATTATCGATTATGGCGCCTTGGAAAAGATGAGGATCGTTTCGGTCAAGTGGCCACGAGACTTAAAACTGTCTTGGCTGTTATTTTTGCAAATTCCGGAATATGGAAAGAGTTTTATCCTGGCACCATGCATTTTTTCATCTTTTGGGGAACCATCCTAATCTTTTTAGGAAAAATAGTTAGGCTTTTCTCATTTCCTGTTGCGCTGACGAAACCACCTCAAAACATCTTTTTATACGCTTCCTTTATCTCTGAATTCGGTGGAGTTCTGGTGATCATCGGTGGATGGATGGCTATCATTCGACGATACATTATCAAGCCCTCTCGTCTGGATACCAAGCCGGAAAAGACCTTAATCTTTGTTTGGGGGTTTGTTCTTCTAATAACAGGCTATTTCATAAAAGGCTACCGGATGGCTGCCGTCGGAGTAAATGTCCCACTGGATTGGTTCTTCTGGGCCCCAGTAAGTTATCTCGTTTCAAATTTTATTTTAATACTTCCATCCCAGCCATTGAATGAACTTTTAATCTGGCATCGAGCCCTCATCCATGCCATACCAGCCTCTGTTCTCCTTGCCTATGTCATCATAAGCCACTCCCCTTTGCAGCACCTATTCCTCTCACCTATAAACATATTCCTCCGTTCTCTTAAACCGAAAAGTGTCCTTCATCCACTCCCTGATATTGAAGAAGTAGAAACCTTTGGAGTTAGGGAGATTTCAGAATTTACTTGGAAACAGTTATTAGATCTTGAAGCCTGTACCGCCTGCGGTCGTTGTCAGGACGTTTGCCCAGCCTATTTGTCGGAGAAGCCCCTTTCACCCAAAAAGATGACTCAAAACCTCAAAGAGCATCTATGGCGCGAGGGACCCACTCTGCTTTCGACAGCAATTGAAAAGCGAGAACCCAAACCCATCATCGGAACCATCGTGAGCGAAGATGAGCTTTGGGCCTGTACGGCCTGTATGGCCTGCGAAGAAGTGTGCCCTATTTATATTGAGCAGATAGTACGGAACATCGATCTCCGTCGGTATCAGGTTCTTATGGAAACGAAGTCTCCTTCAGGATTAAAACTGGTTTTTAAAAATTTAATGAACAGTCAAAACCCTTGGGGAATGAGCCGTGGACTACGAGCGGAATGGGCCAAAAGCCTGAGAGCAGGGATGCTTTCTAAAGGAGCCGACAGGGGGGTCCTCTTTTGGGTAGGATGTGCTGGAAGCTTCGACGACCGGAATATAGAGGTAGCCATTTCTTTAGTGAATATCTTGAAGTCCATCGGAGTTCCTTTTTGGATCTTGGGCACAGAGGAAGGGTGCTGCGGCGATCCGGCGAGAAGAACCGGAAACGAATACCTCTTTCAAACCCTTGCAGAATCGAATATCGCGGTCTTAAAGAAATACAATGTGAAGCAGATCCTCACTATGTGCCCCCACTGTTTCCATACCCTAAAAAACGAATACCCCCAATTGGGAGGGGAATTTCAGGTCCTTCACTATACCCAATTCTTAGCGGATCTTCTCTCCAGAGGAAAGTTGAAGCTCACCAGGCCAATTCATAAAGTCATTACCTACCACGATTCCTGCTACCTTGGAAGGGGTAACCAAATCTACAAAACACCCCGGAAGATTTTGCGTGCCATCCCGGGGCTGAAAATAGTGGAAATGGAGCGTCACGGCAACCGGAGTTTCTGCTGTGGTGCTGGAGGAGGACGGATGTGGATGGAGGAAAATATTGGAAAGCGGATTAACCAGATGCGAACAATTCAAGCCCTCCAGGCAAAAGCGGTGTGGGTGGGGACAGCCTGCCCCTATTGTCTGACCATGTTAAGAGACGGAATCAAAGAGATCGGGCAGGAGGAAACTATGGTGGTCTACGACCTGTGCGAACTCGTGGTGCAATCCATGTGAACTCACTTCAAATGGACCACACAAGTATTTATTATCGAAAAATTTCATGTTACGATTAAATTTATAAGTCTAAGAATTTATTTCTAACATTATAGAACCAAAGGAAATGTTACCCTGAACTTGTTTCAGGGTCTCAGAGATGCTGAACCAAGTTCAGCATGACAGGTCCGGGGCCTTGGCTCAAAAAAATTTCAAATGTCTTTGCCTAGAATTAAGAATGAGAGAATGACTATGGACTACATCAAAGATCTGATTCAAATCGTGGGTGAGAAGAATGTTAAGACCGATCTGATAGAAAGGCTCTGTTATTCCAGAGACTTATCAGTCCATGAAGCTGTTCCTGATGTTGTCGTGTTTGCGGAGACCACTGAGGAGATTTCAAAGATGATGGCCCTGGCCAATAGGGAAAAAATTCCTGTGACTCCAAGGGGATCAGGGACAAGTGCTGTGGGTGGTGCATTGGCCACAAAAGGTGGTATTCTTCTTGACTTAAGCAGAATGAATAATATTTTGGATATAGATAAGGAGAACGGTTATGTTGTGGTCGAGCCTGGGGTTCTGTGCAACAATCTCAATGCAGCCCTGGCTCCTTCTCACTTCTTTCCCCCAGACCCGGCAAGCTCTGCTCTGGCATCCCTAGGAGGAATGGTTTCCACCAATGCCAGTGGAAACCGGGCTCTGAAATATGGAACAACTAAACATTATGTTTTAGGGCTGGAGGTCGTGTTAGCAAATGGCCGAACGATTAACACCGGTTCGGTCTTGAGCAAAACTTCTGCTGGTTATGACCTCACCCACTTATTTACTAATGCAGAAGGAACTCTTGGTATCATTACAAAGATCATTCTAAAGATTCTCCCCATGCCTGAGTACATTGCCTTTGCTGAGGCTCGTTTCTCTTCTACTCTGGATGCCGGTAAAGCAGCAACACAAATTTTGACTTCAGGAATCGCTCTATCATCCTGTGAGATAATGGATAAGGTGACAATCGATGTGGTGAACAAGACCATGGGGCTCGATATCCCTGACCAAGTAGGCTGCATTCTATTTATCGAGATCGATGGCAACAAAAAGGCCGTTCAAGAAAATATCGAGAAAATAAACAAAATCTGTCAAGCCAACAATGGCATTGAAACCCGATGGGACGATGACCCTGCCAAACGTCTTAAGATGTGGGCCGCACGTCAGGGAATCATTGCCTCTTTGTCAAAAGTGAAGAGAGGCTCAAGGCTCCAGTCCATTACCGATGACCCCGGAATACCCATCACTAAAATTCCCGAAGCTATCATAGAGATACGGAATATTGCTGAAAAGCACAACATTCCTATCTCCACGTTCGGACATATTGGTGATGGAAACCTGCATCCTGTTTTCATGTCAGATCCCAGGAGTAAACAACAGTGGGATGCTATCAGGGAAGCATCAAAGGATTTAATTGACCTGACGTTACGTCTTAAAGGTACTCTCACTGCTGAACATGGTACCGGAATGGCTAAAGCTCCCTACATTAAAATGGAACTGGGGGAAACCCTGGAGGTTATGAAACAAATTAAAAAAGCATTAGACCCGAATAATATTCTCAACCCAGGAAAGATGGGATTTGACGATTCCTTAAAAGACATCTATGAGGATTTTGCCTTTCAACCACTGATTGAAAGGCCTGCTGAGATGAAAAGTTTTGGAGAGTCGCTGGATAACGAAATTATGGCTTGCATCATGTGCGGATTCTGCCGGAACGGCTGCCCCATTTATAGGGAGACTTCACTGGAATCTACCAATGCACGGGGACGAGTGATTTTAGCCTACCATCTTCTGACTGGGCGATTAGAACCCTCTGAGGCATTGTCCGAGAGGTTCTATCAATGTACCACATGTCTCAATTGTAAGGCTGTTTGTCCTGCGGGTATCATGGTCTCTGACATCGTCGTGGCAGGCCGCGAGAGATTGGTGGAGGCTGGATTTCTTCCTGAGATTCACAAGACATTGATCGAAAATATGAAAGCCACTGGAAATCCTTTTGGGGAGCAGAAGGAGAAACGGACCGATGTCTTCCCTTCAACCTTCAAACCGCGTAAGGGACCGGTCGATATCCTCTTCTTCCCTGGATGCGTGACTTCCTATCAGGATATTCACATTGTCCCCAATATTATGAAGATTCTCGATAAAGCCGGAGTCTCCTATACCGCTCTGGGAAGAGATGAAACTTGCTGCGGATATCTCTCATATCTGGTGGGGACCAAGGAGTTCAAAGAATTGGCCACAAAGAATCTGGAGGCCTTTTCAAATGTCCAACCGAAGCAGATCCTTACCACCTGTGCCGGATGTTATAAAACCTTTAAGGAACTCTATCCCAAATATACCTCCTTCAAAACCGAGGTCATCCACGCTGTTCAATATCTCAACCAACTGATTCAGGACGGTAAGATCAAATTCAAAGATGGAAATTCGATGAAGGTGGCCTACCACGACCCCTGCGATCTGGGTCGTCACCTCAACATCTTTGAACCGCCCAGAGATCTGCTCAATAGTATTCCCGGTGTCACGCTGGTGGAATTTAATAACAATCGCCTGCTGGCCAAATGCTGTGGTGGTGGAGGAGGGCTCAAGGCATTCAATACAGACCTTTCAGGAGAGATTGCCTATCAACGCATCCTCGAGGCATTGGATGCAGGAGCAGAGGTCGTGGTCTCCGCGTGTCCCTCCTGTAAATCCAACTTGCAGGTCGCTGCGGCGAGGCTCCGAAAAGAGAAAAAAGGCCGAATTAAGGTAATGGATATTACGGAATTGGTGGCCGATGCAATCGCCTAAAAGCACAGATGATGGCTGATAGCGAATGGCTGATGGCTTTTAAAACATCTCTTTTCAGCTATAAGCTATCTGAAGTGTGTTGCAAATTCACACTTGATTTTATCAAAATTAGGTGATAATGTTGTTTTATAAATCTTATTAAAAGGAGTACCTATGCCAATCATAAAACCCATTTCAAGCCTGCGCAATCAAACGAGAGACATTTCCTCTTTGTGCCATGAACAAGACGAACCTGTTTATCTGACCACAAACGGCGAGGGCGATCTTGTTGTCATGAGCATCGAACATTACGAAAAACTCAAAGCAAGGGTCGATCTTTTCGGGAAACTTGCTGTCGCACAAGCACAGGCTGCGACTGGAGAAAAAGGGCTTACCCATACTCAAGTGATGAAAAAACTTCGGCAACGCTTGCATGGCAAATAAATACATCCTGCGTTACCTTCCTGTTGCTGTTGACGACCTTATCTCAATCTTCGACTGGATTGCAAGTGACAATCCAGCTAACGCCGAAGCTTTTATCGAAAAACTCGACCAACGTATCGGTAGTCTTAGGGCTCACCCATTTCTTGGTCGAATACCAAGAGACGATAAGCTGAAAAACTCAGGTTACCGTGTCCTTGTTATCGAATCCTACCTTGTATTCTACATCGTTCGTGGTAAAACCGTTGAGATTCATCGTGCTATTCACGGCTCACGCAATTTAGATGACATCATTTAAGATTTTATCTTCCCTTTGCAGCACATTTCGGCTAACGGCTGGGGGGTGAGCGAAGTGCCCTTTATGGGCATTTTGGCTTCAGCCGTTCACTCGCCTGTTGGCCGAAGTGACGCTTCGCTAAGTACCTACGGTTGTTAGAAATACCTTCGGTTGATTTTCGGCTGAAGCCTTTCGCTCAGCCGCCAGCCGTTGACCAAAATGCGAACGCCGTCCAGGCGTTCGAGCGAAGCGGCATTTTGGTCAACTCGTTCACATCCTCACCTGGTGCTGATATACTCCCACTTTAGGGGTGATATCAGCACTCGGTGCGGATACTCTACATCTGGCGGAATCGCCAGAAACCTTCCACCTGACAAATAATGTCACTCATCACCTCCCTTCACTAACTCAAGGGTGTCTAAAGGGCTCATGATCTTTCCCAAACTCTTCGTGCTTACGTGAGTATAGATTTCAGTCGTTTTACTATGGGAGTGCCCCAAGAGCTCCTGAATATATCGGAGATCGGTTCCGCCCTCCAAAAGGTGGGTGGCGAAACTGTGCCGAAGGACATGCAATGAAACATCCTTCTTTATCCCGGCTTTCTCGCAGGCATTTTTGAATATCTTGTCTGCTGTCCTTGCTGATAGGTATCGGCCTTCTTTTGCCCCACCGAATAGCCATTTTTCAGGTCTGTATTTCCTCAAGTATTGCTTCAGAATTTCCAAGGCTTTTTCGGAAAGTAGGGTATATCTGTCCTTCCTGCCTTTTGCCCCCTTGATATGTATCAGCTTCCTATTACTATCAATGTCTTCTGTCTTTAATCTTACAACCTCCCCAACCCTCAATCCTGCAGAATATACGACCATCAGGAGTGCCTTGTGCTTTACATTATCAACTGATGAAAGGATTTTAGTAACTTCTTCCTTGCTTAAAACTGTAGGAAGTTTTTTGTCTTTACGGGGTCTTTTGACTTCATACACAAATTTTTCCTTTAGCATGGTCCCGTAATAGAACTTCAAGGCATTAATAGCCTGATTCAAAGTAGATGTTGCCGCTTCCTTCGTCTCGGAAAGATACACAAGATAGTCTTTTATGTCCTCATCTTTGATTTCGGATGGGTTCTTCCGGACATGATTGATAAAATCCTTGTTGTAATAAAGATAGCCTTTGATCGTTTTGTAGCTGTATTTCCTTGAAACAAGCTCTCTCCGCAGGTCTTCGAAGGCTAACTCCCCTCTCTCCCCTCTTAAATTAAGAGGGGATGGGGGAGTTAAGGCAGGGTCTATCTGGACTTCCTTGTCCCCAAAAACCTTTAAAATCTTTTCAAGTATGCTATCTGTATTTGGGAAACTCCAATGTTTCTCAACGGGATGCCATCTGCGTCCCTCAAGGGCTTTAATCTTTGTAATAATGGAGGAATCATAAGGGAAGGAAACCACTATTCTTCCCGATAGATATTTACTGATATTCGGCACTGCCATGTTAAATACCCCAAATTAGGGAATTTCTACATGAATTCCTCTATATTTCTACCTCGCTTGGTCAACCCCATTAGAAAGTTTGGAAGGAGCTTTAAACTTTCATAGATTACTTCATGTGTCTTCTACCTTTCCATCCTTACGTATGGAGTCTTTTTCTAACGGGGTAAATGAGACAAAAAACCCATTCCTTTGTAGGAATGGGGTTTTAATTCACCTCGGGACCATATTGCCCACCCTATGAATGGTGAAAGGGTTGAAGGATATTAACGAATGGCCTTTGTTTTGATAGGAGATTACTGAAACATAAGGAAAAAGTCAATATCAAGAAGAAATCTCACTTCTGATAAAAATGGGAGGCTAAAGCCTCCCCTACCTTCTCCTTTTGTCGCCCCCAATAAATGCGGGGCTACATAATCCTTGGGATTGCTTCGGGTGGCCTTGTCAGCCTCGCAACGATACCTTTTATGTCTGTTCTTTGAGATACCAGTCCATTCTGAAATATTGAAGCAATTCATGGAATTTCTCTAAATGGAGAGGATCTCTCGACATTCCAAAAAGATGGGTTTTGCAAGAGCAGTCAGTAGAACCAAATCCGGGGGTAACCCATTCAGTGATTTTTGATAAGGCTTTAGCAATCTCACACTCCAGTCGGATTGAGGAACGAATAGCTAATACAGAATGAAATTCAGCTACTGCCCTCAGTTCATCAATGTGCCAATGATGCTTTTTTCTTAAACGCTTGTGTCGTTCCATCCTTTTGGTGAGATGGGTCATAGCAGACCCTACATAAATATAAAATCCCTTTTTAAAAGAAATTCTACCCAATTTCCCAATCTTAATTTTTTGTCTTCTCTTCAGATTCAAGATCAAGAGGTAACTCCCTCGGTCTTTGACCTCTTCTTCAACATAGTGCCATGGGATTTCAAGAGCCCCGACGCTATTTTCCATGTTTATCTTTATTAACACACTTGTTTCCTCTTACTCCACCCCACTTTTAACCTCTCCCCTACTCGCTGTCACGCAGGCGTCAATGGAGATCGAGAAATGGTTTATTTGAATGTTTGTTCTTGGAGTGGAGTCTTTTATTGAAAATGGATCATGAAAATAATAAAATGTTTAAATGATGCGATTGCCGACGGCCATTTTAGAAAGGAAAAAGTTGCCGAGGATCATCTTTTCGATCCGGCCTTCAATCCCTTTCAGTCATCAGAAAATTTATCTCTTCATGAAGAGGGCTTATGAATTGGGAGTCTGGTATTTTGATCTTCCCTCGGTGAAGCATCTTGAATCGTATAAAGAGTTAAAAAGTTTAACCAATGATGATGCCCTGATGGGCCTCTGTCATCTGGAAGTGGAGGAAGGAGTCTCTTTTTTAGGAAAACCTTTCCATCGTTTTGAATCCAAAATCGTCTCAACGATCAAAAAGGGTCTTCTCCCATCTCATTCCCCTCGAAATATTTTACCCTTCTCCTCCTCGACCGAGGTCTTTACACAAAAAGAGATTGACCGGTTCACGTTCGATCTTCCCCGCTTTGACAGAGCCCTCTCTCTCTTCAACCCCGAGGAATCCCCATTTCTTCTCATAGGAGAAAGATATGGTGATTGGCTTCTGGCATTGGGCCGGATTGACCTTCTGAAGGAGATGGTGATCAGCGTCAGGGAGAAAGGATTTATTCCCATTTTTTCAGGCCAATGGACGACCTTTGTCCTTCCAAAAGCAAAACCCCTTGATGTGGCGGCCTATGCCATCCCCATCAATAGAAAATGGAGCCTCTTCGATTGGACCCAAGCCTGCAATCTGATCAAAAAGTTTGATAAACCCGTGATCAGTCTCAACCCCTTAGCCGATGGGAAACTTTTGAAAAAACCAGAAAAGGCCTTCACCTTTCTCTTTGAGGAATTGAAAATTCATGCAGCGATTGCAGAGGTTACTTCGGAAGAAGAAGTCAAGAAGATACTCGAGGCAATGAAAGCATTCCCTTCTCTCATCCCCCACCAAAAAACATGATCGCACCGGCCACAAGGGGAATCGTGAGATTGTCGTCCACCATGATAGGGAGAACCTCGATGACCGTAGCCCCCAGTGCGGCAAGGCTTCCCCAAAACCGATTCAAATTGGGATAAAGCCAGACGATCAATAAAGAGGAGAAAAAGAAGGCCATGCTTCCCTCGAGGGTCTTTCCGAAGATTGACCTCTTCCCAATTCCCTTTCCTACAAGGGCTGCAGCCGTATCTGAAAGGATCAAGATGAGCAGACTGGTGATGGCAATCGGTTTTGGAAAGAGGAGGATGACCAGGAGAGTGGAGAAAAGAAAATATGTGGATCCCATCAAAGTCCCTCTCTCTTCTTCTCTCAGAACCTTCCCCAGAAAATATTTCCTGAAAAGAGAAGCCATTCCAGAATGGTAGTGGCGAAGGAGATCAACCGATAGATAACATAAGAAGAAAGGGACGAGGAAGAGGAGAACCGTTTCCTCAGAAGTCATCGCATATCCAAAAGGAATGATCAGCGTTCCCAGATGGACAATCTTTCTTTTGATCTCAACGCCGGTAATCATCTCAAACCTTCTTAGTTCGGAGTTCGCCTGCCGCAGGCAGGGAGTATTTAGTTCGGAGTTTAATTCTTTCTGGTTTTGACCCCGAACTCCGAACTCTGAACTCCGAACTTAAGACTTTGAGTTTCTTCATCTCTTCAGGTGTGAGATAGCGGAATTGACCGATGGGGAGGGTTCCCAGCCGGATCGGACCGAATTCGACCCGTTTCAATTTCAGAACAGGGTGGCCGATGGCTGAAAATATCCTCTTCACCAGACGGTTTCTTCCTTCTGTCACTACAACCTGAATCCAGCAGTTTTTCTCCCTCTGGTGGAGGATGCGATAGGAAACTACGCTCGCCTTTCCATCTTCGAGCATCACTCCTCTCTTCAGCCGGATCAGTTTTTTCTCTTCCGGAACTCCTCCCACCTTCACCCAATAGGTTCTCGGGATCATATACCTTGGATGGGAGAGCGTGTGTGTGAGATCGCCGTCATTGGTAAGAAGGAGAAGTCCTTCCGCATCGAAATCGAGACGTCCCACCGGATAGACCCGCCCTTTCATCTTTTTAAGGAGATCCATTACGGTCGGCCTTCCCATAGGGTCTTTCACGGTGGAAAGATATCCTCTTGGTTTATTTAGGAGGAGAGTGATCTTGGGTTCAAAACAAGTGAGTCTTTTCCCATTTACTTTGATATGGTCTTTCAAAGGGTCGGCTTTGAATCCCAGTACATCGATGACTTTGCCATTGACCGTCACCCTCCCTTCAATCACCATTTTCTCCGTTTCTCTTCTTGAGGCGATCCCGACCCTGGTTAAAATTTTCTGTATCCGTTCTAATGGCAATTGAAATCCTTATTCCCCCGCCTCGGTGATAGGAGGACTTTCATCAGGCTTGATTTCCCTGTCTTCATTCCTTTCCTTGTGTATCTCTTCTGCTGCTGGCGGAGGTTGTAATTCTTTGAGGGTGGGAAGATCAGAAAGCGAGTTAAGACTGAACAGCTCAAGAAATGTCTTGGTGGTCCCATAGATGATCGGACGCCCAGGAAGGTCCTTACGGCCCATGATCCTGATTAATCCTTTCTCCAAAAGCGTTCGAAGGACCCATCCCGAATCCACACCACGGATCTCCTCAATCGCAGGCCGGATGACCGGTTGGCGATAAGCCACAATGGCTAAGGTTTCTAAAGCGGACTGGCTCAACTTAACGGGCTTCGCCTTTTTCAGCCGGGCGATCCATTCGGCCCACTTCGGTTTGGTTCGAAACTGGTATCCACCCGCAATTTCCACCAGCTCGACTCCTTTGGAATCATCCTCATACTCCTTCTTAATCCGATGAATTTCTTCTATGATGGCCTCTTGGTTCGTCTGGGGCAGGATTGCAACAAGGGTTTCGAGCCGGATGGGAGAATCCGAAACAAAAAAGAGGCCTTCCAGTATTGGTTTGATCTCAAAATCATTCATGATGAACTCCGATTTCCAACCCTACCCTCCTCCTTAGGGAGGATGAGTACTTTATCCTATTTCGCTTCTGAAAAATCTAATTTCTGGCCAGGTGAAATGGAGCAGATAGCATGTTTATAGATCAACTGGTCAGCCTCTCCCCGGAGGACAATGCAGAAGTTGTCAAAGCTGACAATTACCCCTTCGATCTTACGGCCGGTGGTTAATTCGACGGTCACATGGTTTCGATCCCGTCGGATTCGGTTGAGAAACTGATCTTGGACATTAATCTGATTCTTCACCATGACGATTTACCCTCCTCTCCTTAAAAAGGACGTGATCTCCAGGAATATTTTCTGCCGGTCAGTGGATTCATCCCGCCAACGGACCTCTGGATCGGTTTTAAACCATGTCCACTGCCGCTTTGCATAATGGCGGGTATCCCTTTTGATCTGTCTGACCGCCTCATCCCATCCGATCTCCTTTAAAAGAAATTGAACCATCTGTTTATAACCCAAACTCCGCATCGGCTTCAATGCAGGACCATAGCCCATTTTCATGAGCCCTCTTACCTCTGGAAGAAAGCCTCTTTCGATCATCTGATCAACTCTCTGTTCGATCCGGCGATAGAGCGTTGCCCGGTTTGTCTCCAGTCCTATTTTTAAACTAAGATAGGGTTTCTCTCCGAAACGATGTTGTTCCCGGTAGAAAGAGATGGGGGTTCCTGTTGAATCGAAAACCTCCAGAGCCCGTATCGTTCGAAAGAGATCGTGAGGATGAAGGTTAGAAGCCGTTTGGGGATCGACGTTCTTCAATCTCTGATAGAGAAATTCGCCCCCCTTCTCTTCTACTTCCTGTTTCAATTTTTCTCTCACGGCGGGATCAATTTTAGGGCTGGCGAAGAGCCCCTGAGTGAGAGTTTTGATATAGAGTCCGGTTCCACCCACCACCCAGATGGGTTTTCCGTCCTGGTATAATTGATCGATCGTCTTCCGGCCTAGTGTTCGGTAAAGGTTAGCATGAAAGGGTTGATCAGGATTTACCAAATCGATCATGTGGTGTCGAACTCTTCTCTGTTCATCCGGTGTGGGTTTGGCAGTACCGATATCCATGTGTCGGTAGACCTGCATAGAATCAGCACTGACGATCTCACCCCCCAATTCCTCCGCCAATTCGATGGCCAGCTTGGACTTCCCCACTCCCGTCGGACCGAGGAGGATCACCACCCTGGGTCGTTCCATTTCAATCCCTGTGGTCATATGGAGTCGATTTTAATGAATCTAAAAATAGACTTCAAGTGGAAAGTAGTAAACCCCGTTAGAAATTCCAGTGGGGCATTAAACCCCGCCGGAATTATTCTGAAATGTAACCCCGCTGCAGAGCAGCGGGGCATTATTTCTAACGGGGTAAAGTACTGGAAAAAATTTTCTTGAAATTGGAATTCAATTTATATAAGATAGAATCAATTTAACTGTCCTGCATTACGACTGCCTGCAAGCAGGCGGGGCAGGCCCCACGTTCATCAATGGTTCCCATTCATCCAATACCTTAATTTTTTTAAGATTTTATTTTAGAGGAGTCCCGTATGTCTTCTCTATCCTCTGCCGGTCTTTTATCAAATCCTGAATTGAGGAGCCTCTACGAAATTTCCCAGATTCCCGGACCTCAGACCACCCTTCAAGATTACTTTAACGGAGTGATGGCAATCCTGTCTGATTATTTTCCAATCGGTTATTCAGTCCTTTTACTTCACGATTCTCAAAAGGATTCCCTGTATGTGGAAGCCCTCTATGGAATCGAAAGGTATGTTCATCCCCACAGTTGCAGTTGCCAAAAAGGCGTGATGGTTAACGTCCTCGAATCTCGGAAACCCGCAGCGATTCAGAATTTGAACCAAGAACCGCTTTATGAGGAGGTGATGAAAGGGACAAAACGGATTGAGAAGCTCCGGCCTCCTCTGCTCTGCATCCCTCTCATTTCAGATGATAAATCGATCGGTGTGATCAATATCAATTCTCTCTACGGGCCTAGAATTGAATTTACTGAAGATTTTCAGTTCCTCTCCATTCTTTCTGCCATCCTAACCCCGGTGATTATAAATTACCAGTTGAAGAGAAATGAACCTCCTCAGAGGTCTGGCAAATCGAAGGCAAAAACTTCTTTTTTGGATGAGATCCTGGAGCAGAAACTGACCGAAGTCCTGAACAGAATCGATCCTTATGTGGAATCGAAGGCTAAGATGGGTCTCCTCGACGATATCATTGCCGTTGTGGAGAAGATCCTTATCAAATCGGCCTTAGAAAGAATGGGAAATGTCCAGGTCTCTGCTGCACAATTTTTAGGAATCAATCGAAACACCCTTCGGAAGAAGATGAAGGATTTTAAGATTAAAACCCGCTAATCCAATTGCGGAATGCAGATTGGGGAATTCGTAGGAAGGAAAAATGTAGGGCCTGTTCATCGAACGGGCCTTTATTGGGTTCAATTCTAAAAAGAAAGAATCAAAAATGTCTATTGCCCAGAATAATGTTGAAAAGATAAAAACACTCTGCCTTCAATGGGGAGGTTCACTCTTTGGAGTGGCGGACATTCGTTCTTTCAAAAAAGATGACATCCTTCTTCCCCCTACATTGACCGATCAACTCTATTTTGGTATCTCCGTGGGATATCACCTCTCTGATGCCGTTCTGGAAGGGATCGAAAACCAGCCCACCCCTCTCTATTTTCACCATTACCAGAGGGTCAATATCCTTCTGGACACCATCGGGCTGATCGTGACTTCAGCGATTCAGGGTCTTGGATATCAGGCAATGCCCATTCCTGCCTCTCAAATTGTGGATTGGAAAAATCAAAAAGGCCACCTCTCCCACAAGCATGTGGCCAGGGCAGCGGGGCTGGGGTGGATTGGGCGGAATAACCTTCTCGTCAACAAAATATTTGGATCGCGAATTCGTCTCGTCACCATCCTCACCAACCTTCCCCTTGTGATCGACTCCCCTACTTCAAAAGACTGCGGTTCCTGTCGGGCTTGCCTATTGGTCTGCCCAACAGGAGCGATTGCAGAGCAACAGGCGGACTTCGATCACCTTCGATGTTACGAGCAACTGAGAGCCTTTGCCAAAACCCTCCATTTCAGCCATAATATCTGTGGTGTCTGTGTGAAGTCCTGTAAAGGGTACAAGGGGTCAAGTGGCCACGGGGTCAAGTGAAAAACCAAAATATTTGAAACTTGAACCCATGAACCCTTGAATCCTCGAACCCTGGATAGCATTTTTATGAAAGATTTCGATGTCATTGTGGTCGGCGGAGGACATGCTGGAATCGAAGCCTCCCTGGCCTGTGCCCGGATCGGGCACCCTACCCTTCTCATCACTCAAAAAGTCGAACAGATCGGTTATATGTCCTGT